>CAKPAV010000359.1 GCA_934133115.1 uncultured Bacilli bacterium | reverse complement strand
GAAATTAAAGAAGTAAAAGGCCGTAGAATGTTAAAACAATTTATAGAATTTCCTGTGAAATTATATAAAGATTGTCCATATTTTACACCTTATTTATATGATGATGAATTAAATAACTTAATACCAAGCCGTAATCCAGCTTCTAAATATTGCGAATTTAAATTATTTTTAGCATATAAAGATAAGAAAATTGTTGGAAGAATTTGTGGCATTATTAATAACTTTGCTAATGAAAAATACCATCAAAATCGTGTTCGTTTTAATCGGATTGATATGATTGATGATATTGAAGTTACCAAAGCACTTATTGGCGCAGTTGAACAATTTGGTAAAGAACATGGACTTACTGAAATTAATGGCCCTTTAGGATATTCTGATCAAGATAAAGAAGGAATGTTAATTAAAGGATTTGACCAATTAAATATGTTTGTTACATTCTATACTCATGAATATTATATTAAACATATGGAACAATTAGGATTTAAAATCGATGCTCGATGGAAAGAATATAAGATTATGATTCCTAAAGAACTCGATCCTCGCTTAGTAAAAAGTTCTCAATTTGTACAAAAAAAGTTTGGCTTACATTTGGCAACATTTAAATCAAAAAGAGAATTAAAAAAGGAAATTGTTATTGAATTTTTAAAATTAATTAATACTTGTTATGCTAATTTATATGGCTATGTACCAATTGATGAAAAACAAATGGGCCATTTAGCCGCGCAATATATTCCATTAATTAATTTAAGATATTTGAGTTTGGTATATGATGAAAATAATAAAATGGTTGCAGCGGGTTTATTAATTCCTACCCCAGTACATGCTTTAAAGAAGCATAAAGGTCATTTATTCCCGTTTGGATTTATTGATTTCCTTCATGATTTAAATCACGCTAAAGTTTTAGATATGCTTTTAGTAGCTTGTGATCCAGAATATCAAAATACTGGCGCTATGAGTATTATTTTTGAAAATTCGATTAGACATGCTATTGAAGATGGTATTGAACATGCCGAAACTGGTCCAGAACTTGAATATAATACGAATGTTCAAGCATTATGGAAGACATTTGATACAATTAATCATAAAGAAAGAGTTTGTTGGTTAAAACCAATAGAAAAATAATATTAGCACTGGTCACAGTGCTTTTTATCTTGTTTATGGGTACAATAAAATTTGTAAGGAAGTGAAGTATATGTTAGAAGTATTATTAGATGCATTAATAGATAGTTTAAAAGTTCTATTAGTTGTTTTTATAATGTATATTTTAATTTCATTTTTTGAAAAGAAATTAGCGGATAAAATATCTAAAAAAAGTAAATTTTCGGTATTGTTAGGGGCGTTGTTTGGTTTAATTCCTCAATGTGGGTTTTCAGTAATTGCCGCTGATTTATATTTAAAAAGACATATTACTATGGGCACGTTAGTTGCAGTATTTATTGCATGTAGTGATGAGGCTTTACCAATATTTTTATCAAGTAGTGATAAATTCTTAATGGCCTTACCATTATTAGGTAGTAAATTTATTGTTGCTTTCTTAGTAGGATTTTTAATTGATGTTATTTATACTAAGTCACATAAAGAAGTTCTTAGTCATGAAGAGCACTGTGAACACGAAGAAGAAGTTCATGTTGGATGTTGTCATCATGAAATTGAATCAAATCATGATGAAAATGAAAGCAAATTTCATAAATATTTATTACATCCTTTATTACATTCTTTAAAAATATTTGCATATGTACTTGTTATAAATGTGGTTTTTGGAATATTAGTTTATTATGTAAAAGAAGAAAATATTAGTGCATTTTTAACTCAAAATAGTGGACTTGCTCCATTGTTTGCTGTATTAGTGGGTTTAATCCCTAATTGCGCTAGTTCGGTTATAATTTCTGATTTATATATTGCTGGCCATATTACATTTGGTACGTGTATTGCTGGATTAATTTGTAATGCTGGATTAGGATTTGTTTATTTATTTAAAAGCAAGAGTAATTTAAAAAACAATCTAATTGTCTTACTTATCGTGGCATTAACGGGTTTATTAGTGGGATATTTGTTGAATTTTATTTTTTGATTTTAGAATGAATAAAATG
>CAKPAV010000358.1 GCA_934133115.1 uncultured Bacilli bacterium | reverse complement strand
GCATTCGCTGCTCAGGAAACACTGAATGAATATTCCTTAGACGCCATGGTTGTTACCGCAACGAGAACAGAAATGACCGTTAAGGAAGCGCCTTCCGTCGTAGAGATTGTGGACAGCAAAAAGCTGGAGCAGACACAGGCCAAGACGCTGCACGATGCCTTGAAGGGTGCTTTGGGCGTAAATGTTTTCAATGACTTTCAAGGACGCAGCAACGTCAGCATCCGCGGCAGTGAATCGCGTCACGTGCTGATTCTGGTGGACGGCAAGCGTTTGGGCGGTGAGCTGTCTTATAACTCTGCTAATGCTTGGGACGTGGACCGTATCCGCATGGAGGACGTGGAGAAAGTCGAAATTATTCGCGGACCTGCGGGTGCGTTGTATGGCAGCGATGCTATGGGCGGTGTTATCAATGTTATTACCAAAACACCTGATAAAACAATTGCCACTGTGAACTATGAATACGACTGGTATGAGAACGGTAAGGGCGCAGGCTATAAAGGTAACCTTTATCTGCAGGGCAGTGAAAATCATTACTCCTATAAAATCAATGCCGGACTGAACAAGAACAGGCCGTATATGGATCCTAGTGGTAATGGTGACGAAGTTAATTTTTACGGAAAAGAACAGCCAATTTCTTTAAATGTGGGCTATACATTTGATAACGGTAATAAGCTAATTGCCGATGTTAGTCGCTTAAAAGAAAATACTAAAAATACTGCTACGAGTGTTGAGGATATGCATAGTGTTGGTATGCTTGGTGTTATAAAGGATTTTAAGACAGTCGTTAATAACAATAAACGTACTGATTATGCATTGACTTATACTGGCAGTGATGAAAAGCATGATTGGTTAATTAGAACGTATAAATCTGTATATGATAAAGATTATTTTCAGTTTGGGCAAAAAGGTACATATATGGACTTTAGGCCAGACAGACCTATGGGAGGACTGACTCCATATACAAAGCATGATACCATTAAACGTACTTTATCTGTTATAGAATGGAAAGATACCATCACATTGAGTGATAAACATAAAGTAACGACTGGATTGGAATATCGTCAAGATAAGAGCGAAGGTACTCGCTTGAAGAAAAAGAATACGCCATTACCGGGAGCTGGTAATAATGTTCATGATGCGTATGATGAAGCAGAAATTAATTATTTGGCAGCATATGTACAAGATGAAATCAAACCTACAGAAAAATTGTTGCTAATTCCGTCTATCCGTTATGATCATAGTGATATGTTTGGTAGTGAAGTGACTAGCCAGCTTGGTGCAACTTATAGTGCGGCAGATGATGTGCGTATTAAGGCTGTAGTAGGGCAAGGTTATAAAACGCCTACTGTCAATGAATTATATCATTTCTGGGAAATGTATCCGGGTTCTATGAGAAGAAATGGACAATTTTATGAAGGCAATCCGGATTTGAAACCAGAAAAATCTTTAAGCTATGAATTAGCTATTGAAAAAGATTGGGGAGAAAAATCTACTATACATATTGGAGCATTCCGCAATGAAGTAAAAGATTTGATTGAATCATATGGAACTGATACTTATACTAATGCTACTACACACCCTGGTTTGGCTGGGAGAGATCAAATAATGCATTATAGGAATGTTCCGGAAGCAACTCTACAGGGTGTTGAACTTTATGGTTCACATAAACTTGCAAAAGATATTTTCTTGAATGCAGGCTATACTTTCCTTGATGCGAAGGACAAAACTGCTGGTACACGTCTGACTGATAGAGCTAAGCATCAAGTAACCTTCGGCGTTTCTTATCAGCCTGAAAATATCTATGCTTGGGATTTGAGCTTTGATCTTGTTTCTAACATTGATTACTATTGTCAGGATAACGAAAGAAGTTCCATGGGCAATACTGTGTATATGACAAAAGACTTTACTATCGCCAACATCATGACTTCCAAACATCTCAACAAAGACACGAAGATTTACCTTGGCATTGACAATATCAGCAATCACCAGAACTTTGGTGCTTATTCTGACGGTAATCTTGGCCGTATGTACAGAGTTGGTATGGAATACAAATTCTAAACAAAGCTGGTAAAGCAAGTTAATAAAGCAGGTCC
>CAKPAV010000357.1 GCA_934133115.1 uncultured Bacilli bacterium | reverse complement strand
ACTCTAGTGTTTCTACTACTATAAATGTTGTTGTTAAAAGTAAAAGTGTTAAAACCCATGCAGGAACATTAGAAGATCCATATTCAATTGCTGATGCCTTATTAGTGGCAAAAGAAACAGGTACAACAGTTACTGCCGAATCATATTATATTAAAGGCATTGTTTCTAGCGGTTCTATTGATACAAACTATGGTAATGCTACTTTCAAACTTGTTGATACTTTAGAAGAGGCAGAATTATTTACTGCTTTCCGTATTAAAGATTTTGAAAATGCCAAATTCACTGATAATTCAAAAATTGAAGTTTATGATGAAATCGTTGTTTATGCACCAATTGTTAACCACAATGGAAACACACCAGAAACAAATTATGGTTATGTTGTAAGTATTAAAAGTTATAATGCTGAAAACTTTATCAAAGATTGGAAAGTAATGCGTAAAACAAACAATGATTCTTTATGTGAAGCTATTATAAATAATAGAAATACAGTTATTGAATTACTCGCTAGATATAAAGAATTAGGAAAATATCAAAAAGGTCTTGTTGATGAGGCAATGGATTTAAATTGTACAATTGGTGTTTCTGTTGCTTATGCTGATAGAGTTATTGGTAACAACGCTAACATCACTACTAACGTCACTTCACCAAACGGTAATACTATTAATAGCGTCATAACAAAAATTCCTCCACGCAATATTATAATGATCGCATCATTATCAGTCTTAACATTCGCTGGATATTTCATTATTAGAAGAATTAGAAAAAACTAAAAGATTCTAATATTTAATCTAATATCTATATGATTATAAATGCTTCTATAAAATGGAAGCATTTTTTTATAATCATAGAAATTATTAAGAAAAAGTTAACGAGTTGTTTACTAAATGACAATAATTGCGAATTATTGAAAAATCTTTTTAAAAGTTAATTGAAAACTATTGATTATTTTTGAATATTGTGCAAATATATTTGTGTTGATTACAACCCCGTTTTTCTTTAAACCAACCAAACTCATAAAAAAACTATTTTACCCATTATAAGAAAAGTAATCAACAATTGGTTGGAAGCCCTCGGAGCGTTCTCCCCTCAAAAGAACGCTCATTTTTTTATTGTTTAGATTACTGTTATAGACTATAATAGAGCCACAGAGTAATTAGGAAGCGTTAAGTGCTATATCTGGGGAGTTAGATATAGACGAACACTATGTGGCGGTTTCCTAGTGCGTCCGCTGTTACGCGGACCTCAGTAGGAGGTCTTTTTTATGCTTAATAGGTTTAAAGTTATATTACAAAGAAATAAGTTCATTTTACTTTTTATAATTTTATGTTCGTTTGCATTAGGTGCTGTTATTGCTCAATCATATAACCAAGTTAACGAACAATATGATATCTCATTTAAAAGCGAAAAATCTTTAGAAGAATTAAATAACATTATAACTATTGATAATCTTAATCAAATAAAAGAAATAGACCTACAAAATGGTAAAGATCGATTTGTTAATATCGATGTCAATAAATTAATAAATAACAAAGATATAAAAATAATACAAGAAAATGAAGATTATCATTTATTAACCAAATCACGATATTATGATAGCTTCTTCTTTTCTTCTAATAAAACAGTTAGCACAAGAGCAAAAACATTTATAAAAGAATTGCTAGTAACATTCGATGATTCTGTTTCGTTTAATTATGATAATATCTATGTTACCCGTAATAGCGCCAATATATATCTAGTTGGTAGCATAACTTCTTTAGTATTAACAATCTCCTATCTTATTTATCTCATAATTAATAATAAGACATTATATGAACAAATATTAACCACTGATAAAGAAAAAGAAATAACAATATTTTCTAAAAGTTATTGGCAAAACGCTTTAACAGCTTTTAGCAAGACCAAAAATATTGTTACTATTGCGATGCTTTTTGCTTTAATGATGATAAGTAAATTATTCTCTATTCCCACTGGTTTTGCTGATTTAAGAATATCTTTTACCTATGTATTCTTTGCTCTTATTTGTATGTTATATGGTCCTATTGCGGGATTAGTTATCGGCTTATTTTCTGATACTTTAGGATTTTTCATATTTCCAAATGG
>CAKPAV010000356.1 GCA_934133115.1 uncultured Bacilli bacterium | reverse complement strand
CTAGTCTTTTGATCCTTATCAATCTCATCTTGCTCAATCATTTGAACATATTTTTTTCCACGTTCTTTTGTCCATTCTTTGTTGTAAATACTAAATGTTTTAAATGTACCATCAGGTAATTTTAAATCATAGCATATAAAATATTTTTTTCTTGTTTTGTTATAACAAACACTCATTGAAAATTCCTCCATTTCTTGATATAATGAAGGAGTTTAAAGGGGCAACCTTTTAAACTCCATTGTTGAGCCCACTTCTAAATACTTTGGTCGGTAAGGAGAAGTTGGCTCTTTTTTTATAGAATAATAATTCTATCTTAAATATTTTGTGTTATAATCACCTACTTTGCTATAAGAGATTTAATTACTCTTAAAATTGTTTCTAACGTTTCACTATCTTGACGTGAGCAAATATCATTTATTTCATCAAGAAGTGCATTTTCTGGTATATATGGGCTTCGTTTTTCAACATCATACCCCATCAACCAAACTGGATTAACATTTAATGCAGAGGCTAGAATATATAGTTTATCGTTTCCTGCCTCGGTTATACCTCCTATATATTTATTTAATAAGGATTTAGAAATTCCAGTCATGTTAGCAAGATCAATTTGTCTTAATCCTGATGAAGCAAGTGCTTCTTTAAGTCTTTCACTAAATGTTGTGATTTTTTTCATAATGCCTCCTTCGCTTATTATTGTAAAGCATAAGTTGAATGAAATCAATATAAAATGGAACTTTTTTCAACTTGTTATTGACAACTATTTGAAACTCGTTTAATATGTTAGTGTAGTTGAAAAAAATTCAATTATGAAAGGAGACAATATGCAAAATAGAGATTACTCATTTTTGAGAGGCAAAATTATTGAAAACTGTGGTACATTAGCAAATTTTGCTGAAAAATTAGGCGTTTCAAAGCAATGTTTAAGCGATAAATTGAATAAAAAAGGCTGTTTTTCGCAAGTCCAAATGGAAAAGACAATTTCCATTCTCAATTTATCAGAAGGCGATGTTTTGAAATGCTTTTTTAATGCTTCAAAAGTTGAAAAAAATTCGACTGATTAAAAGAAAGGAGGAAACAAATGCCAATGCAAGAAGAACAAAGTTTATCCATTAACGATAAGGAAAGAATCCTAAATCAGTTGTGTGTAAGGGTTAAAGATGTAATGTTGTTAACTGGTTATGGCAAGAGACAATGTTACCGTTTAATGAAAGAATGCAGAACTAATTTTAATGGATGTGCTGGTATTAGAACTGATGCCGTAACGACTGAATCTCTTTGTAGAGCACTTGGCACCACAAAAGAAAAAGAATTACGTGCTATCAGCATTGCGAAAGGTTATGTCGAACAATGAAAAAGCTATACAAACGTGAAACTTTTAAATCAAAAGAAGAATGGCTCAACAATAGGGGATTTGGTGGAAGTAGCGCAAGTGCCATATTAGGATGCAATCCATATATAACGATTATAGATTTATATAAAAGCATTGTATTTGGAAAAGCAAAAAAAATTGATGAAACAAATGAATCAATGCAGTATGGGACACGTTGCGAGCCACTAATAAGAGAATTATTTAAATATGACTTTGAAAACAAATACAAAGTTCATTCACCATCACATTATGAAATGTTTAGACGAAAAGATAAGCCATATTTAACCGCCACGCTAGATGGAATAATTACCGACCTATCATCTGGCGAAAAAGGTATTCTCGAAATAAAAACACACGACATAAAAAACATGAAAGATGCTGAATATTGGAGCGATTATATTCCGCAAAATTATTATGTTCAATGTCTTCACTATTTAGTCGTAATGAATGATTTTTCATTCGTTATCTTATGTGCAAAGCTGCGTTATTTTGATTACTACGATCCAAATGGCAAAAAGATTTTAAGGCAAGAGATTAGATATTATCGATTGGAGCGTAAAGAATTGGAAAAAGAACTAAATATGTTAGAAAAAAAAGAAACCGATTTTTACGAAAACAATGTCTTAAAAAAGATAATGCCGATTTTAAAAATTAAATTCTAGAAAAGGAGAACAAAAATGGAAAAAGAAGAAAAAGAATTTGAACTTGTGCCTGAACAAGACAAAAACACAGGAGTTTATGT
>CAKPAV010000355.1 GCA_934133115.1 uncultured Bacilli bacterium | reverse complement strand
ACGTTAACCTTATTAAATCAGCTGTGAATCTTTGTGCAATCTGTTATAAAAAACTACTGTATATTTGTATAGTTTTAACCTTGTAAAAAACCATTGTATTTGATATAATAAAGACAGTTAAGAGAGATTATAAATATTAAGTAGCAGCAAGGAGGAAACCGGGATATAGATAATATCAATTGCCCCGGCGAAAACCCAACAATAAAACCGTATCGGCACGTGATGGTGAGTGAGGGGTAGTTGGTAACCGAGATGACACAGCACTGTTACTGAAAAATTGAAATACTCTTGTAAAGAAAGGAGGTTGGTAATATTTGCACATTGACAACTGAATACTTAAAAACATTAAATGGAGGTAAAATCATGAATAAAATTGAAATGAGAATGCAAGGTTTACACATTTTATTACAAGCTTATAACGATTATGTCAATCAAGTAGAAATTGGTTTATTTGAAACAAGCAAATACGATAATAAATTTATTAATAGCTGTTCAGATAAAATGTTAGGAATGGTTCAAATGTTAGCCGACTTAGGTTTATTAAAAGCAGGTGAATTATGTGCTTTATATTATGTGATTGATAATTTCGAAAATCATCAATATGACTCAAGTCAAATTGAAAGGCTATTAAAAGAATAAGCAAGCGTGAACGGCACGTCTGGAGGTTCAACCCCTCCACTTGCTTTTTGAAACTATAAACCAAAACAAAATGAAAGAGAGGAAACAAAAATTGAAAAGAATTACAAAAAGCGTATTAGAGGAAAGAGTTAGCTATTTACGGGAACTTACAAATTGTAACTATACTGTAGGTTATTGGAGCAGTTTTGTTCATGTATATAACAAAGAAAATGGTAATTGTATCATTACCGGAACATTAAGAGAATGCAAAGACGCTGTCGATATGTTTATCATGGGTTATAAATCAGCATTAGAACGTTAATTAAAAGGAGGATATTAAAATGACTGTTCAAGAATTTAGAAAGAATGAAAAAGCAATAGACGTTTTACACACTTTAGTTGCTTATTACATGAATGAAATTAATAACTGTGAAAATGAAAATGATTTTAATCAATGCATTAATAATTTTTATAAAGAATCTAGTAGCGTTATTATAGATTTTAAGTTAGGATTTAAAATGGTTGAATTATTGAGCAGACGCATAACTGAAGAAATAATAGTATTATCTGAATTATATTATGCAAATAAGCAAGCGTGAACGGCACGTCTGGAGGTTCAACCCCTCCACTTGCTTTTGAAACTATAAATCATATCAAGAAAGTGAGGTTTAATCAATGAAAAGAACATTAAAAGGAACTTACAAAGACAAAAAGCCTATAGGTGTTTACCCTATAACCAACTCTGCTGAATTGCTATTCTATGAACCGGACTTTGAGGACGCGATAAACGGCTGTGATTATGTAGTTGGTTTTATCAATGGAAGTATCGACAATCCAGCAAACAAATTTACATGGCACAAAGTTTGCTACACTGTATCCGGGCGTCCATACATTAACAAATTATCACAAAAAATTTATTTAAGTGAGGTGTTAAGAATTGATTAACAAAGCTAATAAATCAGCCTTGGAATGCCTTTATACTGATTGCTTAATCTTAGAGACTACTAATGTTTTAGAAATGGCATCATACGATTTCAGAAAATCAGTTCATTTCGATTTGTGGCATAGAATCGCACAAATAAATATGAATGATTTATGTGAAGTTGATAAAGGAAAGTTAATAAGAATTATTAACTTTGTAGACGACTTAATATTTTTATCAAGTAAAGGAAAGTAATAATGAAAGCATACATAAAAAACATAGAAACATTCATACAATCAAAAATTAAAACCTACGTGAAATGTTACTGTACAGGAAAAGGAGACTTAATGTGTGAAATAACATTCACAGATACCCCAGCTAGAATTAAAATTCACGCTATTCAAGAATACTATCATCAAGGATATTACAGCGAACAAATTGCAAATATGGTAGTAAGTATTTACAAAAAACAGGTATACGAAAAATATTTTATATAGCACGTAAAAAGAACATACGTTCTAATTGAAAAAATTTTAAAAATTTTCAATTTGTTCATACTTTGTTCATATTTACCA
>CAKPAV010000354.1 GCA_934133115.1 uncultured Bacilli bacterium | reverse complement strand
ATGCTAGATTAGATCAAGAAATATCTTCATTATCTTCACGCGTTCATTCTAACGATAATAATGTGTCACTTGCTGCTAAGAAAGAAGATAGTTATCAAGTAATTAATAATTCACCTAATCGCCCACAAAAAGTGTCTATTAGTGATTTGACTGATAAGAATGAATCAAACCTTGCATTAAAAAAAGAGATGCCAGTTACTCCTACTCCAATCAATCAGTTATTTGCTGATGACATTGAACCTAAAGAAGATATTAAGAAAGAAGAAACTATTAATGAGATACCTGTACCTAATCAAACATTAAATACAAGTGTAGCCTTTAATAAACCAACACCTGCTGCTTCTATATCTTTTGAAAGAAAACCAGAACCACAAAAAACATTGGCTCGTGTTAATACTCCGCATAAAGAATATATATATCCAAGTCTTGATTTACTAGCGGACGCAAATGGTAGATCTATGAAATCATATAACGCTACTGTGGCGGAAGAAAGAAAAGAAGCTATTAACCAAACATTTAAAGACTTTAGTATTGGCGCTTATGTTGATACATATACAGTTGGAACATCTGTTACAAGATTTGATATTAAATTAGATGCTACAACATCAGTTAACTCAATTCTTAGAAGTCCCAAATGAAAAGATTGATATGGTTACATTAAAAGAAGTTTTATACGATATTAAAGATAAAAATGATAAACCACTTTTAATACCATTTGGTAAAGATATTTCGGGCAAAGTAGTTTATGAAACAATGACAAAGTTCCCACATATGCTAGTGGCTGGTACTTCTGGATCTGGTAAATCTGTATTCTTACATTCATTTATTTTGTCACTAATGATGCGTCAAACACCTGATGAAGTAAAATTCTTAATTGTTGATCCAAAGCAAGTAGAATTTAATTATTATCGTGATTGTCCACATTTATATTGTCCAATTATTACTGAACCATTAGAAGCACGTGTAGCTTTAAATAAAATGATTAAAGAAATGGAAAATCGTTATACTTTATTAGCGGAAGGTTGCTTCACTGACTTAAAACAATATAATGAGTCAATGAAAGAAGAAGGAAAAGATATTCTTCCTTATATTGTTATTATTATTGATGAATATAATGATTTAGTTTCTGCTTTAGCGGATATTGAAAAACCGATTATTCGTTTAGCACAAAAAGCTCGTTCAGCCGGTATTCATATTTGTATTGCCACTCAACGTCCTTCGGCAGATGTTGTTACTGGAACTTTAAAAGCTAACTTAGCGGTTAAGGTAGCGTTAATGGTATCATCATTAGCAAACTCTACAACTATCTTAGGTCAAAGCGGTGCCGAGCGTTTGCAAGGTAATGGTGACTGCTTATTAGACTGCGTTTCCGTTACTCGCGGTCAAGGATTCTTACGTGTTCAAACACCTTATGTTGACCGCAAAGAAATCATGAAAGTTGTTGCTTTCTTAAAAGAACATTATCCAGTTAATTATAATCCGGATTTCTTAGATTTAAGAGATCGTTCCGCTATGGGGCCAACATTTATTTCTTCTGATGATAGTGGTGGTGAATATAATTCTGATGAAGAACGTTATCAAAATCTTAAATCTTTAGTAATGGCGCGCGAAACAGTTTCTATTAGTGCAATTATGGACTTATGTCACGCTAATTTCTCAACCGCTCGTGGATTTTATAACCGACTTCAAGAAGAAGGGGTTATTGAAAAAACCATGCCAGGATCTACTAGTTCTAAAGGTGCAAAAGTAATTCGAAGAGTGGAAACTGAAGAAGAAAGAAATAATAATGGTGAAACTGGAGAGAATAGTTAAAGTATGATTAGTGTAAAGTTTATAAATTTTTATACCATCGAAGTAATGGGATTAAATAGTCCCATTGCTTCTTTTAGTGTAAAGTGTAATAACGAGAATATAATAATAAGGCAAATTAGTAACTATGAAAACAAATTATATATTGATTTAGATGAAGAAATTATTTTAGGCAATCATTACCAATTAGAATTAGATGGATTAATCTATGAAATCAATATGACTGATTTAGTGGATGATTCTAGTTTTGATATAAAATTCAACTATCAAGAAAATGATTTAGGCGCAACTTGTCATGATGAATATGTT
>CAKPAV010000353.1 GCA_934133115.1 uncultured Bacilli bacterium | reverse complement strand
ATGTTATTAATTTCAGAATTAGGTAAATATATTACTGTTTTCATTACATTAGAACTTGTATCACTTTTTCCTATTATTCTTTGGCAAATTGAATCTAAAAATTTTGCTAAAAATGACATAAGATTAAAACGCATTACCACTTGGGCAATGCGCTCAATTTTTTGTGCCATCTTATGCACAATTTTATTTATAGTTTTACCTAATTTTCGTGTTAAATTGATTTTTTTAACAGCAATTTTAATAGTGTTTAATGCTCTTTTATTTAAAACAAAATTACTTTAATAATACTTTTTTAGCAAATGTTATATATTTATCGACGATATCAATAAAGATTGTCTCGGCTTCTTCATATTTTTTGGCAATCATTTTTAAAATGAATAATTGCCATTTTTTAAATATTTCTAATAAGTTTACATTTGCACTCTCGATAACATCTTTACCGAGTTCTCCAATATTATCCATTAAATCATTAATATGATTATTGAATTTTATGATACCTGATTTATCATTAGTGGTTACTAGATCGACAAATGTTAATAATTCATCTTCTAATTCCACTACTATAGCTCTAATATTGTAACTATTTGCTAATGGGATATGTTTATCAATACATTCAATAATACTATCTACACTTTTTCTTAAACTATCCATAATTGCAGGAACATAATCAGGTGTAAACATTTTTGCTAATATACTTTCTTTTATAGCAAAAACATGATACATATAAGTAAGCAAGCATTGATTATCGACACACGCTGTTATTTTAGGCGGAATATCTCTACTTTCGATAATTGGAATATTTAGTGGTTGCCCACTATGGATATGAGAATATTTTAGTATCGGATTAAGCCGGATTAGTTCTCCCTCATCTATCTTAAATTTATTAGAAATACTTTTAATCGTTTCATTTGGTTGTACAACATATAATTGCATTTTAGTAAAATTTTCCATATATACCTCCAGCAATAAAACGTTATGCGAAAATATGTTTTTTTATTCTATTTTATTTTTAAGCAAATAATGTATAATATAAAAAGGTTAGGACGTGAATATATGGAATATGCAATAAATGAAAATAATAAAAATATAGAAAAAGACAATATGGATGAAGTTGTTCCACCAGTTCAACGCGCAAGTTTATCTAAAAGAATAATAGCAGGAATATTGGATTTTTTCATTTTTGTATTTTTAATGTTTTTAATTCAGCCTTTTGCTATAAATCCCGCTGTTAAACATTTTGCAAAAGATTACAATATGCATGAAAATCAAATTTTAACATATTATAAAGAATCAGGGTTGGCAACTGTTACAGATGATAAAAAATTACAAGCTGTTGACAAAGAAAAATATATTGAAGTAAGCCAAAAATATTTTAATGAATACTGTTCTAGTGGAGACGATGGTAAGGCGTGTTCAAGTAATAAAAAAACATTCAAAGAAATTTTAGCTGATAATGAAGATTTCAAAGATAAATATGAATTTGATGAAGAAGGTAATTTTCAAGTAAAAAAGAGCGAAAATGAAACTGACGATGAATTTAAGGCTAAAAAAGAAAATTTAGAATATAGCATTTACATAAAAAGTGTAACATATCTTACAAATTCTCAAGCTTTTAAAGAACATTATACATACATAAATACTGTTTCTACAATCTCCGTTTGTATTTCTACAGTAATTTCTTTAATTATATGTTATTTATTACCACCATTAATAAGCAAAAAATCACAAACAATAGGGCAAATGATTTTTGGATTATCAATTGTAAATAAAGACGGATACAAAGCAAAGAAGTGGCAAATTTTAGTTAGATTCTTGGCATTTTCGGTTTTAAATTTTGTATTAGGTATAACATTCCTTATGATTGTACCTTTAATATCTTTAGTTATGATGTTTTTCACAAAAAATAATACAACTTTACACGATTTATGTTCTCAAACTGTTGTTATAGATGATAAATTATCAACGATATATAATAATAAAGAAGCACAAATAAAAGCAATTCAAAAAGAATCTGAAAATGATACTAATTTTATAGAAAATTCAGTAAATGATGATAATGAAATTAATACTATAAAGGAAGACAACAAAAATGAATGAAAGTAATGAATTAAAAGCAGAAGTCCAATC
>CAKPAV010000352.1 GCA_934133115.1 uncultured Bacilli bacterium | reverse complement strand
ATACTACCCCGAATGCAATTGAACTTGCTAATGATATTGTTCTAGCAAGAAAAAGAAAAAAGCATTTTTTAATCTTAGAAGTATCATCAATTGGTATAAAAGAAGGACGAGTAAATGGTTTTGACTTTGATTATTTAATTTTTACTAATTTAACTAGTGACCATCTTGATTATCATAAAACTTTAAAAGATTATCAAGATACTAAACTAAATTTTATTAATAATTCACGAGCTTTATTAGTGGCTAATTATTTAGATAAATTTGGAAAAGAATTATGCGATAAAAGAAGTAATACCATTAGTTATTCTTTAAGTGAAGAACAAATAATTACTAGTAATATTAATAAAACAGTTTTTAAATTTAATGAACAAATAATTGAAACAAATCTAATTGGAAGATTTAATATTTTAAATTTATCTTCGGTCTTAACTTTATTAAATGCAATAGGAAAAAGAATTGATTTAAGCAAAATAAGGAAATGTGAAACAGTTAAGGGAAGAATGGATGTAATTCATTTATCACCTAACATTATTATTGATTATGCTCATACAAGCGTGGCGATGTTAAAAGCGATCAAAGAAATTAAAAGAATGACAAAAGGAAAACTGTTTTTAATCTTTGGAGCGGGTGGCGAAAGAGATAAATCAAAACGCCAAGAATATGGGAATATTGCTTTAAAATATGCCGATTACATCATTTTAACTAATGACAATCCTCGTAATGAAGATCCTTATCAAATCATTAATGACATTATGGGAGAAAACAAAGATAAATTCCAAGTATGTATTTCTCGAAGCCGGGCAATCGAAAAAGCCATCAAACTATTAACTAAAGATGATTCCTTATTAATACTTGGCAAAGGACATGAAGATTATCAACTAGTGGAAAATCTTAAAATACCATATTCAGATTATAAGGAGGTTAAAAAATGGCTATAAATATTGAAATATTACTCCGATTCTTTCTTTCGTTTATCATTAGTTCTTTAACATCAATGATAATTATTCGTTTTATTATTAAAAGCGAAAAAAAGAAGCATCTTGGTCAAGCAATTCGAGAAGACATTGTTATGACTCATCAAAAAAAGCAAGGAACACCCACTATGGGCGGCTTAGGAGTAGTGGGCGGAGCAATAGTGGGTACTTTAATTAATTACCAATATTTATCTTATAAAATATTAATTGCTTTAGCGTTAATTGTTAGTTTCTGTCTTATTGGATTTATTGATGATTATAAAAAGATTAAATATAAAGACGCTAAAGGACTTAGTGCTTCTTTACGTTTTTCTTTAGAAGTAATATTAAGTATTATTGCTTTAATTTTATTAAATTATGATGATAAAACGATGTGGATTTTACATTTAGCTAATAATTATATTTATTTAGGACCATTATTTGTAGTCTTAATTATTTTTATGATTGTAGGCGCCACAAATGCCGTTAATATGACTGATGGTCTTGATGGTTTAGCGGGCGGTTTATTAATACTTGCGTATTTACCATTCTTATTAGTGGCTTTAAAAACTAAAGAATATGGCATCGCCTTTTTAATAACTAGTTTTATTGGTGGTAATGTTGGCTTTCTTAAATATAACGGACATCAGGCGCAAATATTCATGGGTGATGCTGGGAGTTTGGCTAATGGTTGCTTTATTGCTTTAATTGCTTTTATGCTTAACGCTGAATACTTACTTGTTATTAGTGGTCTTGTTTTTATTATTGAAACTTTATCGGTAATTATTCAAGTTGCTTATTATAAATTAACTAAAAAACGCGTATTTAAAATGGCACCATTACATCATCATTTTGAACTATGTGGCTTAAAAGAATATCAAGTCGTTAATATGTTTTATTTAGTTGGTTTTATCATGAGTTTTATTGCCATGATTGTGGGTGATTTATTATGAAAAAATGTTTGATTTTAGGATTTAAAAAAAGCGGCCAAGCTGCTTATAAAGTATTAAAAAATAAGTATGATATTTATGTAATAGAAGATAATTTAGAATTACCAAAAAACATAAAAAAAATTGATGAAAATTATTTAAAAAATAATTTACCTTTATTTGATTTAACAATTATTATTCCAGGATTTGATAAATCAAAAGAAATATATTATTTAATTAAATTAATG
>CAKPAV010000351.1 GCA_934133115.1 uncultured Bacilli bacterium | reverse complement strand
TTTTAGAATTCTTAAGCTAAAAATTTATACAAATTATGTAAATTGCTTATATTTTAAAAAAATAGTATCATTAAGAGGAAAGAGGAAAAGTAAAATGAAAAAGAAACATAAAAAAGCAAAAATTGTTTTAATCACGTTAGGCTCTTTAATAATTGTAACAAGTGCAACTGTTTTAGGACTATTTGCTTATTCTTGGAATTATAAAATTCCTGTTCAAGCAGAAAAGATTGAACCAACTGGCACTAATTTAATTTCTACACAAAATCGTTCTTTATACGATAAAGATGGTAACATTATTAAATTAAATGGTATTAACGCGGGAAATATTTTACTTCAAGAAGGTTGGATGTCGCCATTTGATTTAGAGCCAAAAAAAGATAAAAATGGAAACCTTATTAAAGATAAAGATGGAAATTTATCTTATAATGAATTTTCCGAAGAAATGTTTTTAGATGCTTTAAATAAAAATGAAAATCTCAAAGATCATCAAGAAGAATTAAAAGAATATTATTATAAATCTTTCTTTGATGAAGAAGATTTTAAAATCATTAGAAATGACTTAGGTCTTAATACTATTCGTTTACCATTTTATTGGCGCAATATCTTAAATGATGATTTTACTAGAAAAGAAGAAAGTGTTGCCTTTAATTATTTAAACTGGTTTTTAGAAAACTGCAAAGAAAATGACTTATATTGTATTTTAGATTTACACGGCGCTCCTGGTTCACAAAACGGCTATGAACATAGTGGACTTATCGCAGATAAGCCAGGATTTTGGGGTAATGAAACTTATGAAAATGCAGTTTTAGATTTATGGGATTATGTGTCTAGTTATTATTCCACTATTAGAAGTGACCTTGCGCCTACTATTGCAAGTTATGACTTATTAAATGAACCACAAACAAGCAAAAAACTAGGCTCTACTACTAAAGTATGTTGGGATTATTTTGATAAAGTTTATCAAGTAATTCGTAAAAATAATGATAACCATGTTATAACTATGGAAGGATGTTGGGATTTTTCTACTTTACCAAATCCTAAGAAATATAACTGGGAAAATGTGATGTATGAATATCATCATTATAACTGGCAAAATAATATTGTTACGATGGATATGTTTAAAATGTATCATATGATGCGTAACATTGGTAAAGATTATAATGTACCAGTATTAATTGGTGAGTTTACTTATTTTGAAGATCGTAATGCTTGGAATTTTGCTTTAAATAATTGGTATGACAAATATAACTACAACTGGACAGTATGGAATTATAAAACCACTGTTACTGGTTGGTGGACCTCTTCTTGGGGTGTATATACTGTTAACTTAAATCTTGATACATCAAAAGAAGAAACAAAAACAAATGTCTTAACTTGTACAATAGAAGAATTTAAAGCGGCTTGTGATAAAGCTAAGACAAGTAATTGCCAAACTGGAACATTAAAAGAAATTCTTATTGAATATAAAAATGGTAAAAAAAATTAAGTAAACGAAAACGATGGTCACCCATCGTTTTTAATTATTCTTTTTGTTGCTCTTCTAATCCACTAGAAAGCGATTTTTGATTTTCTACAAATTGTTCGGCTTGTTTTCTAATCGTTTTTGTTGTTTTTATTTCTTCCTTAGGTGTTTCATTACTAATAACAATTTGTTCATAACTAAAGTCAATGCCATTACTTAAGAATAATTGGCGGTATTCTCTAAGCAAATCCCTTTGTACTTGATAACGATCTTCTTCTTTACATTTTGCCACTAATTTAACAGCAATATTGCTAGATTCATAAGATGATACGCCTTTATAAAATGGACCTTCCACAATTTCTGGAATTTTTTCTTTAAATTTATGCATATTATCTTTAAATACTTTTTCTACAACCTCAATCGGAATATCATAACTAAATTCACAATCAACAACCGCAAGAGATAATTCACGCGATAAATTAACAACATTTTTAATGTCAGAATTGTTAATAATCTTGATATTGCCCGCTGCATCAATTATTTTTGTGGCGCGTATTCCAATCTCACTTACTGTTCCTCGAAAATCATCTATTGATACTATTTCTCCTACTTCATATTCATTTTCAAAAATAATAAACACACCAGCAATAATATCCGCAATTAAAGATTGAGC
>CAKPAV010000350.1 GCA_934133115.1 uncultured Bacilli bacterium | reverse complement strand
TTTAAAAATTGTTGAATTATCTAAATCATTAGGTTTTAAAGTAAATGAAACTTATATTCAAAGTGTCGAAACAGTTAAAGAAAATACACAAACTAGCGAAATCGTTTCTAAAGAAACAGTTGAATCAGAAACAAATACTTATCCTAACGTTGGTGTTATGGTTAGTTATGAGGAAGATAATTTAATTAAAACAACAATATCTACTTCATTAGCAAGTACAAAATATTCTATTGTATATGATGAAACACATACAAAAGATGATTTAAATGTCGTTGTAGAATTTGTTAAATACTTAGAATATTTAGAAAAATGGGATGGAAAACTTCCTAGTGTTATGACTGGTAAAGATAATGTTGATATTATCATCCCTTCTAACCCAAGTACAGGTGAATAATTAAGTGCAACAAGCTGTTGAGTTTTTAAAGCTCAACAGTTTTTTATTTGGTTTTGCTAAGTATTTTTATCTTTTAATTTTATCTAGCTCCAAAATGTACTAAAATTAGTAGAATTTGGAGTTACAGATATAATTATCATTTTAAATTGACAAATTAGGCGTAAAAAAACTATTGAATTTTAGTGCAATAGTTTTTTAATTTAGATTTTAGTTATTATTTTTCAAATCTATATTTTTTAAATGCATGTAATCCTTCAAATACGGCCGAATCACCTAATTGATCTTCAATACGTAATAATTGATTGTATTTTGCCATACGATCAGTTCTTGAAGCGGATCCCGTTTTAATTTGTCCAGCATTAACAGCAACACTTAAATCAGCAATTGTCGTATCTTCAGTTTCACCAGATCTATGTGAGACCATTGTTGTGTAACCATTTGTTTGAGCCATTCTAATAGTATCAAGTGTTTCAGTTAAAGTACCAATTTGGTTAACTTTAATTAAAATACTATTAGCAACATGATTTACAATACCTTTTCTTAAGAATTCAATATTAGTAACAAATAAATCATCACCAACTAATTGAATCTTATCGCCTAAACGATCAGTTAATTTCTTCCAACCTTCCCAGTCAGATTCTCCTAAACCATCCTCAATAGTAATAATTGGATATTCTTTAATCATACTTTCAAACCATTCAATCATTTCTTCACTAGTCTTAGAGCCTTGGCCACTCTTAACTAAATCATATTTTTTAGTTTCTAGGTTATAGAATTCACTAGCGGCAACATCCATTCCTAAGAAAATTTCTTCGCCTGGTTTATATCCTGCTCTTTTAATTGCTTCCATAATTAATTCTAATGGTTCAGTATTTCCGTGTTTGCAACTTGGAGCAAATCCACCTTCATCACCAACACCAGTTTCATAGCCTTTTGCTTTTAAGACACTCTTTAAAGCATGGAATGTTTCAACACCCGCTCTTAAGGCTTCATGGAATGTTTTAAATCCTGCTGGAATAATGAAAAATTCTTGGAAGTCAACAGTAGAATCAGCATGTGCTCCACCATTAACAACATTCATCATTGGAGTAGGTAATACTTTAGCGTTAGGTCCACCTAAATATTGATATAAAGGCATATTGTGTGCTTTAGAGGCTGCAATGGCACAAGCAAGTGAAACGCCAAGCATTGCATTCGCGCCTAAGTTTGATTTAAATGGTGTTCCATCTAATTTTAATAATGTGTTATCAATAGCAATCTGATTAGTAACATCCATTCCTAATACAGCTGGTTTAATAATTTCGTTAACATTTTTAACTGCTTTTAAAACACCTTTGCCTTGGAATCTAGATTTGTCACCATCACGAAGTTCAAGTGCTTCGTTTTCTCCTGTTGAAGCGCCACTAGGAACGATTGCTCTTCCGACTAATCCACTTTCAAGAGTAACTTCCACTTCCACTGTTGGATTACCACGTGAGTCAAGTACTTCGCGAGCGTATACATTTGTAATTTTATTCATTTTTTAAAATCTCCTTTTCTTATATTATTAGTATAATCATCACGAAATAACATATAATTTAAAACGATAATGAAAGCGGTACGTAATATTTTGAATATTAAAAAAGGCTTAGATATTCTAAGCACTTTTCACTTATTTTTTCTTTACTTTTACTTCGACATCTCCATATTTAGAACTAGCTTTTATTTTAACATCACCTTTATTATTCGGTTTAATAATCGCTAAAG
>CAKPAV010000349.1 GCA_934133115.1 uncultured Bacilli bacterium | reverse complement strand
GCAAGTATTGTAGCTCTAACTGATTTTCCTGTTGTTTGAAGCATCATGTTAGTTGCGGTATTTACTCCAAATAAAGGTATGCCAATCGATTGATAAATTAGTAGTTCTTTACCTATTTTCATAAATTCATCATAATTTTCTAAATTTTGATTACCATTTGCAAATAATTTTATTAAAGATCCACCAAAGAAAATACTTACTAAAGCAAAACATATAAGTGTAATTGTGCATAAGAAGGTAGTAAAGAAATATCCTTCTTTAACACGTACATATTGTTTAGCGCCATAATTAATACCACATACTGGTTGGAACCCTTGTCCAATACCAATAGCAACTGATATAGCAAAAGACATAATACGATTAACAACTGTCATAGCCGCTAAAGAATCCACAGAATAATTTATTGCTACAAAGTTTAAAACTGCTACAGAAACAGCATTTAAACCTTGTCTAGCCAAAGATGGAAATCCACCATTAATAATTACACCAATAATTTCTTTATTTAATGTGAAATATTTTAAATTAATATGAATATTATCTCGTTTAGTAGTGCATATATATAGTAATCCAAATCCAAGTATTTGACTTACAAATGTCGACATACCTGCACCATTAACAGCATATCGATTAATTAAAATAGGGTCTAAAAGTATATTTAATATTGCACCAGAACTAATAGCAAGCATTGCTAAAAAAGCATTGCCTTGATATCTTAATTGATTATTTAAAGTGTTAGATGTCGTCATAAATGGTGCACCAAGCAAAATCCAAAACAAATAATCTTTAGCATATAAATAAACATATTCATCCTTATTAGCAGTTAAAAATTTAGCTAAAGGCTCTAAAAATATTAATCCGAAAATAGTTAGTAACAATCCAAAAGAAAAAGATAATACAAAACCAATTGTGGCATATTTTTTAGCCTTATCTATTTGATGTTCGCCAATTAAACGTGAAATATAATTACCAGATCCATGACCAAAGAAAAAGCCAATTGCTTGAATGATTGCCATAAATGAGAAAATTATTCCAACAGCGCTTATTGCTTCTTTTGAATGCTCTACTTTTGTAACAAAGAATGTATCAGCAAAATTGTATATAGCGGTAATAAGCATGGAAATAATTGTCGGTATTGATAATTTAAAAATAAGGAATTTAACATTACTAGTTAACATATCTTCATATCGATCTTTTTTCTTCATTTATTTCACCGCCTAACGTCATAAGATTATAACACCATTTATAATAATATTATAAGTAGTTTTTTAATATTTATTTAAGGTGACGAAATAACTTAATTAACTCATTAACCGCTAAGGGGACAAATGAAAAAGAAACCACAAGTGCCCACTCTTTAATATCAAGAGTTAAAAAGCCAAAAACTTTTTGAAAAAATGGAACAAATAATATGATAAATAGTAACAAAAATGAAACGATTAATGCCGCAATTAAATATTTATTATGGCCATTACTTTTCGAAAAAGCGGAATACTTATTTGATCTTTGATTGAATGAATGGATAAGTTGTGAAAAAGCTAAAACGCAAAATGCCATAGTTTGACCTTTAACATTAGAAAAATCAAAATCATAACCAGCCATTAAGTTTTTTCTAAATCCTAAGAAATAACTAAGTAACGTAATAAGAGCGATAATTACACCATTAAATATTACTCGCTTAATTAATGGCTTATCTAAAAATGAATCATTACGTTTAGGCTTTTCTAATAATATATCCTTAGTTGCAGGATCAACACCTAATGCCAGAGCGGGCAACGTATCAGTGGCTAAATTCACCCATAATATTTGAATTGCAGTAACTGGCATAAAACGAAATCCTAAAAGCATAGCAATAACTAGTGTTAATATCTCTCCTACATTGCCTGCTAACAAGAATTGAATAACCTTTTGAATGTTTTTAAATACTTTTCTTCCTTCAAAAATAGCGTCTACTAAACTTGGAAAATCATCATTTAATAAAATCATATCTGAGGCATCTTTTGCAACATCCGTTCCGCTTTTACCCATAGCAATACCAATATCTGCGGCTTTTAGTGATGGAGCGTCATTAACCCCATCACCAATCATAGCCACTACTTCGCCATTACTTTTAAATGCTTTTACTATTCTTAATTTGTCATAAGGCGAAACACGCG
>CAKPAV010000348.1 GCA_934133115.1 uncultured Bacilli bacterium | reverse complement strand
ATATAATGGCTTTTTGATATCTGATTTTAATAAACGTTTTGGCAATATAAAATCGCATAAATTATATAAGATAATTAAAGAATTAGAACAAGAAAAAATGCTTAAAGTAACTAAATATCGCATTTATCCAACATATGAAGGAATGATGTTACTTGACGCTATTTTATTAAGACTTTTTATAGAAGAGGAATAAAATAAATGATTGCATGTATTAAATTTATCATTGAAAGCGCTTTAAAATAATTATAGAATTAATTGTAAGTTTTTTATTAATAGCATTAAAAATTAACTTATATTAAATGTTTTAAAGAAAGGCTAAAATCAACTCATGAAACAAAAGAAATTATTATTTGCTTTAAGTTTACTAATGCTTAATGCCGCTATATTGGCATCATGTGGAGGAAAAACTAGTGGTGTGACTTCAAACAATACAACTCCGCCTTCACCATCAACTTCCTTAGTTTCTCCATCTACAACACCGATACCATCAATAAGCACAAGCACATCGTCTTCAACACCAACCCCAGTTGTCCCAGATAATGAAGTAAAAAACTATACCTTATTTGCACATAAAGAAGGAACAACAAGATTTGAAGCTGAAGAAGTAGATGTATCAAAATATGTGATATCAAGTGATAATCCAACAAAAATTGTTGAAAGGCCTGATGCTTCAAATGGTAAGTTTTTAGCAGCGTCAACAGGTGATACTGCTAAGAATTCAACATTTGAATTCAAAATATCATTAGATTTTGATGCAACAATTTCTATGACAGCCTCTTACGCTCAATCAAACAAATGGAAAGATTATAGTCAAGATTTAACAAAATCTTATACTTATATTGTTGATGACAATCGCAATATGATGCTATCTTCTGAAAAAACAATTCTTGCTTCTAGAACTGATATTACGAAATGGGAACAATTTAACTATACTCCAATAACTTTAAATAAAGGAACCCATACTTTTTCTGTTAAAGTAGCAGAGAATACAGGCAAAGGTAATCCTAATATTGATTATTTAGATTTTAATATTATTAAAGTGACTGGTGGAGTTATTGATGAAGATAAAGTTCCAGAAAATGATTTTCATAGTTCAATTCAATATCAATACATAAATGATTCTAACTACGAAGATGTTAGTAAATACGCAAACGGAGTAACTGAATTAAGTAAGCCTAAAGGTATTGTGGTTGATTTCAAAGATGAAAACATTTCTAGCAATAGTTTTGTTTTAGAGTATGCAGATAATAATGCTTTTGAAAACTCTATAATTGTTAATAACATCACATCAAGCAATTATACGATTCAAAATTTAAAATTAGGACAAGAACTATATTGGCGAGTTGCAGATTCTCAAAGTAATTTAAGTAAGTCAAAAGTTCATAATCTCCAAGTAGCTGATAAAGGCCCAAGAAATATAGCAATTGATGGAGTTAGTAATGTTCGTGATATAGGGGGATATAAATCTTCTTTAGTTAGTAATGGAAAAATTAAGCAAGGATTATATTATCGTGGCGCTAATTTAAATTCGATTAGCGAAGATGGAAAAAAAGAAATGTTAAGATTAGGCATTAAAAGAGAAATAGATATGCGTGATTCTTATCAATGTCTTGGCCCATATGTTGATGGGATAAGTTATAGTGCCGTATCAATTCCTTCTGGAACGGAAAGTAAAAGATTTGAAGAATTTAAAGATGAATATAAACAAATATTTACAATAATCGCTAATGCTAATAAAGAACCAATCTATCTTCATTGTACTGCTGGCGCTGATCGTACAGGTATTGCTACTTTTATGTTATTAACTCTTTGCGGCGCAAGTTATGAAGATATGGCAAGGGACTATTTATTTACTAACTTTTCCACACAAGGAAGTAGAGTTCCAAATTACACATCAGAATTTAAACAATGGTGGTCAAAACTTGACCAATTCGAAGGTGATTCAAAAGCTGATAAAGCCAAATCGTGGTTAATTAGCAAAGGCGTTACTTCAGAACAAGTAGAAAAAATTAGATCAAGTTTTGTAGAAAATTATTAATAATACAATTATTTTAAATAATAATTATTTAAGCAGGAGATAAAATAGTGCAAAATCTCTTGCTTTTTTTATTGAATTAATAGCACTTTACAGACTGTAATGGCTTACAATTTGTATTGACAAAGCGCTATGGGGGGGG
>CAKPAV010000347.1 GCA_934133115.1 uncultured Bacilli bacterium | reverse complement strand
GAATAAAGACACATTAAAATGTGAAGTAACTTCTGATGGATATGTCTTATCTACATCATTTAGTAGCAAAGATTCTATTACGGAAGATGTAACTTACTTAAAAGAAACATTAACACTAAATATTAAAGATAATGTTGTTACTAAATTTGATTTTGAAAAACAAGAATTTGATTCAGAAACATCTACTTCACCTTTAAGTACATCATTTATTAAAATGACATTAGAAGGAACAAGCAAAGTAGAAAATACAAATTCTATTAGCGAAGATGATTTTAAATATGGCGATTTCACTCCTTCTATTTCTACTTCAAATGGAAAATATTATATCGGAATGTCTTATGGATTTGATATTGCTTCAGATAACGAAAATGCTTCTGATTTAGTTGATAAAATTACTGTAACTAAAGTTGAAAACGATGGAGAATACGATGGTGATGTTCTCACATATAACTCTTTAAATGAAACATTTAAAGTAAACATTGCTGGTAAAGCAAAAATTACTTTTAGATCACAAAGTGGTGTAACTAAAACTATTTCTATTACTACATCTAAACGACCAGTTAATAGTATCATAATTGATCAAGAACCAAGTCAAATCACACAAGGTCAAACTATTAAATTAAGTGCAACTGTTTATCCTAATGCTGTTTCACAAAATTATGTCGCATCAATAACTGAAGGCAATACTCTTGCATCATTAACTAAGAATAGTGATGGCTCTTATTCCTTAACCGCTAATGAAGATGCAACAGTAGGCGCAACAATTAAAGTAACTTTTGAAGCAGTCGAACTTAAAGAAGATGGTAGTAAAGCTACAGCAGAAATCACTTTAACAGTAAAAGAAAAATCTTCTTCTTCTGATAATAACTTAGCAGGTGAATGGGTGGCAATTAACGATGAAGGTGGCTATAATCCTGAGTTAGTATTAAATGAAGATGGTACTGGCACATTACAATTTAATTACCCATATATCGGAACTGAATATTTTAAATTTAGTTGGACAAATGATTTTTCAAATGTTATTGATTCTAAAAGTTTAAAATATTTAGATGAATATGGCGTGGAACAATCTACTAATTTTTATGAGATTAATGCTTCTAACTTTGCTGATGGCCTATTAACAATAACTATCTGTGAGACTACCGATTTTACAACTTTCACATTAACATTTCAAAAAGCATAACAAATAAACATTCTTAAAAAGGCTTACAAAACGTAAGTCTTTTTTTATAGTCGATTATTAATTATTTCTAAAAGCAATACATTTTTTTGTAGAAAAAAGCGACAAAAAAATTCCGACAAAACATCGGAATCTTAATTAGAAAATAACAATCAGTATACAATTATTTTTTATTGGTTTTTGTTATTAATTTAATAACATTATACGCTCCATCATATAATCCACTTTCTTTATTATGGAGTATATTTTCATTCATGTGGATTAATAACAACTTATCATTTAATAAAGAATCAAGCATTTCATTAATTTCTTTACTTGTACGACATTCATATGTTCCATCACCATATTCGCTTGCGTGAATTGCGCCATATGCTTCATGTCCGCCTACTCTTTGAATCATAAGTTTAGGAATTGGATAATACGCTAATTCACTTGGCTTAGTGATAAGTAAATCGCATAAACGCATTAATACATTTGTAGAATATACTGCTTCAAATATTTCATTGTTATATAGCGCATAAATTCCTTTATTAAAGTTATCATTATTAACATTTTCCATAAAGTTTTCATATTTATTATTATAAATTTTCATAACACTTTCTAATTCTTTAATGTCTTTACACATCTTTTTAAGTACTTTTTCATGGTCACCAAAATTAATAAATAAGATTACTTTATTTTCATTAATATAAGGTAATAAATGTTTCACAATTGATTTAAATATTGGATATTGCGCACCAGCTCCACCAACAGTTAATAATAAACGAAGTGGTTTATTATTATTTATGCGATCTAATCTATCTTCAGTATCACTTTCTAAATTGGCCACTAATTCATGATCAATATAATGTCCAACATCTTTTAAAGAATCATCAGGCATTGGAAGTAATACTTTCTTTTTAGCAAATCCGTTTAATCTTTTATAGCCTAAATAAGCAAAATGTGTTTGCACTGTATGAAGTGCACCTTCTGAAAGATGAAGTGCCATTGGCCAGTTATCAGG
>CAKPAV010000346.1 GCA_934133115.1 uncultured Bacilli bacterium | reverse complement strand
CAAAAGTAAAACAAATTAAACGATTGTCTTTATCAATATGTGAAATATCGGTATTAGAAACATCCCAATATTTTTCTTTGTCTATTTCATCAGTAGAAGTTGATGTTTTTGAATCATTATTACTAGTACTACCAAAACCACTAATAGAGGTGGTTCCATTATTACTAGTACCAGTGGAATTACTAATAGAAGTGGTTCCATTATTACAGGCAGTTAGAAATGTTAATAATAGCAAACTAGGCAATTTTTTCATAAAGTGTTCTCCAATTCTTTTTCATTTTTTTTCATTATAACATAAGAAATAAAAATGTATAGAAAATTATTTTCACGAATTTTGATTTATAGTAAAAATAATGTTGCAGGCATTTTATATTTATTATAAAATTATCGTGTAAATGAAAACGCTTTAATTTTGTGTTAAGGAGGAAAGTATGGTTTTTGCAAAGAAGAAAAAATTTAATCCTTTAGATAACTTAACCGATGAAGAAAAAATACTAGCTAAAAAGTCATATTGGCGTAGAAATATTTGTATTTTCATAATGATGATACCAATAGTTGTTTGGTTTTTAGTATTTGCTTATTGGCCACTTTATTATCTTCGTATGGCTTTTTATGATTATAAGTATTTAAAAGGCTTTGCGGGTTCAGAATTTGTTGGATTTAAATATTTTATTGAATTTTTCCAAAAAGGTGGATTGAAATATGTTTGGAATACATTAGCTATTAACTTATTAGCTTTAGTGTTTTTATTTCCATTCCCAATTATCTTAGCTGTTTTATTTAATGAATTAGGCAATGTAATATTCAAAAGAACAGCCCAAACAATCTCGTATTTGCCACATTTCCTATCCACAACAGCCTTGGTTGGTATTATCTATCTAGTATTTGATAGTGATGCCGCGGGTGGATTAATAAATCACATTTTGGTAAATGTATTTAAAGTTAATCAACAAAACTTTTTATCAAGTAATGAATGGTTTAGATTTATTCAAGTTGTGTCTGGGATTTGGCAAACAGCCGGTTGGTCCACTATTGTGTATACAGCGGCATTGACCGCGATTGATCCGCAGCTTTATGAAGCCGCTCGTGTGGAAGGCGCTTCGAGATGGCATCAAATTGTAACTATTACTTTACCAGCTTTAGTTCCAACAATATTAATAATGTTAACATTGCAATTAGGATCAATTATGGGTAGTAACTTTGATAAGATTCTGTTATTACAAAATCCAGGTAATATTGAAGTTTCAGAAGTAGTCTTAACATTTATTTATGATCAAGGTATTAGAATGCCAGGTTATGGTACAGCAGTAGGACTATTAAATAGTGTGGTTGGCTTAATATTTGTTATTGCTTCAAATAGAATTTCTAAAAAGATGGCCAATACATCAGTTTGGTAGGTGATAGTATGAAAGAATATAAAGCTAAAATGAAAGTTAAAAAGTCAGTTGGCGAACATATCTTTGACATTATTATCGTTATTATTATGTTGATTTTAATGGTGATGATCTTATATCCATTAATCCACTTAGTAGCGGTAAGTTTCTCGAATCCTGATTCCATTAGAAATGGATCAGTTGGATTAATACCAGTTGGATTTAACTTAGATGCTTATAAACTAATTTTAGGTGATAAACAAATTTATGAGGCGTATGGGTCAACGATATTTGTTTGTGCTATGAACTGTATATTGTCACTTGTATTGTTATGTTTTGCTGCTTATCCATTAGCGTATGGTGATTTTAAATCAAAAGGTTTATTTTCTAAATTCATTATCCTAACAATGTTCTTATCAGCGGGTATTATACCTAACTTAACAGTAATTAAAGCATTGCACTTAGATGGTAGTTTATGGTCATTAATACTTACTGGTTTATTAAGTGCTTATAACATTATTGTTGTAAGAAGTTATTTTGAAGGCCTACCTAAAGCACTTATTGAATCAGCTAGAGTGGATGGTGCTAATGATTTCCAAATATTATTTAGAATCATTATTCCTTGTTCTAAACCAATTCTTGCTACTGTCGCACTTTGGATAATTGTTGCACAATGGAATAGTTATATGTATCCACTTATTTATTTAGGAAATGAAAGTACAACATTACAAATTTATTTAGCTAATGCTATTAAAGATGCTGCATCATTATATTCAAAAAATGGTGGATTATTAATAGATGAAGCATTCTCGACCCAATTA
>CAKPAV010000345.1 GCA_934133115.1 uncultured Bacilli bacterium | reverse complement strand
AGATAAATAATATCATAAAGATATATATATTTAAATAATCTATATTTGTTGTACAATTTATTTGTTTTATGTATTATTAAATTTGTAAAGGAGAAGTATTAAGATGAATGCTTATCATGTTGTAAATAAACCTTATACATTTATCCCTTACGCACATAAAAAGTAACTAAAATTTGTATGAATATTACTATAAACGATTGAAATTTAAATTATTTAAAACTAGTAAGATTAAAGAAATAATTATTAGAAGTGGGGTGAACTTATGGAATTAAATGAAAAATTAAATGCTTTTCTTAAGGATAAAAATTCTCATGCTTTTCTAGTTAAAGGAGCTTGGGGTGTAGGAAAAACTTTTGCGGTTGATTTGTTTTTAAAAGAAGTTAGTGAGTATAAAGTTATAAAATTATCTTTATTTGGTATTTCAAGTGTAAATGATTTAAATGCACTAGCTTTAAAATCTGAAAGTTTAAAAAATAGATTTGTATCTTGGTTAAAAAATATAGGACAGGATGTTAATGTTGGAGTTAGTTCAGTATCAATTGGGATACCTTTAATTGGAATGGTATCAGCCTTATTAAATGAAAAACATGATGATAATAAAAAATACTTATTCGTTTTAGACGATATAGAAAGAAAGGATAATGAATTGACTATAGAACAAGTTTTTGGATTTGTTGACTCGTTGCCACATTTATGTACTAAAGTAATATTGATAACTAATACTGAAAAGTTGAGTGATTTAGAGGAATTCAAAGGATTTAAAGAAAAAGTAATTCAAAATGAATATGATTTTAAAACACCAACAAATGAAGCGATTACATCAATCATAGGAAAAGAGTATGCCAATCATTTTGTAAACAATAAACTCCCAATAAATAATTTAAGAACATTAATAAAAATTAAATACATTTTGTCTTTTTTTGAATCAAAAGTTGATTCTAACTTAATTGATTGTATTTATTATTGTTGTTTAAATATTTACGAAAATAGATTAAATAAAGCTAAACTAACAGAAAATTATAAAAAATATCAATTAGACTTTCTTTCTATATTATCTCATTTTCAAAGCAAGAAAAATGAACAAGAGGATATAGAAAAGAAAGTCAAAGAATATGTTGAAAGTATTCATAATGATTATGATTTTGTTTATGAAAATATTAAATTATTAAATTTACTAAACGAAATCAAAGAAAATGATTTAAAATCGTTTATTACAAATGTCTATAAAATGATTTATGATGAAAAATATAATGATTTAGTTAATTTGCAAGTTCCGAAACGAAACATCCCTCTAAAAAAATATAATGAATATGGAAATAATGTCTTTTATTCTATAAAACCAAATTCTGAGTATTTACAAATTATGAAAAAATTTTATGACTATTTTAAATCAGAAGAATATGATTTGCTGGATTTATTTAGAAAATTTTATTTTTCTGTTATTAATTGCAAAGATATTGTTTCAAACAATTCTAAAGGCAAAATATTAGAATCTAAAATAATTAAAGAATGCCCAACTTATATCGCTAAATATATTTACAATAATTCAACTTTTGAAAATGATGACATAAATTCTCCGTTGTTTGATGGGCAGATACCTGAGTGGATTTTAAATATTGAAAAAAATATTATAAAGGAGTACTCTTGTATCTTTAATAAAAATTACTTAAAAAATTCAAAAAATAATAAAATTGATTGGTTAGAGATAAATCAAAAAATGCATTTATTAGAGAAAATTTTTTACGAAGGAAAAGTGCTTGCCGCATCTTTATTTAAAACTGATGATATTATGGTAAATGCTGTAAAACATATGATTAGAAAAATAATAAATAAAACATTAAATGAAAAAGAATGGGATTATTGTCATTCGCTAGTAAGATGGATATCTGAAAATAGCGGAAAATTTAAATTGGACAATTCAATTAAATTGATTAAAGAAAAAATGTCAGTTAATAATTTATCTGGACATAGGTTGTCATTGCTTGTTAGCCAATATGCATTGGACAATTAAGTTACATTAGGAATATTAAGTTTATTACTTTACTTTGACCAAAATTAGGACTATCAAAAGAAGATTGCATCCTTAAAAAGTCAATAAAGTAACAATATCTATTAAACTCGAAACGATTCTACTAGAATTTATTCGAGTAAATTTTTCTACATAAAAAGCAGAGTGCAAAAATCACCCTGCTTTAAATATAAC
>CAKPAV010000344.1 GCA_934133115.1 uncultured Bacilli bacterium | reverse complement strand
AAGCATATCCGCCTGGATAGCCATAGTTGTTTCCGTAATTGTACATACTTAACCTCCTTACTGTTACATTTATATGTAGAAAAATAAAAAATGTTATACTTTAAAAATTTATTTTTTTGATTTTGAATACTTTATAAAAATAAATGCATATTCTATATTGGTGAGATTTATGAATAAATTAGAAGAATTTAAAGAATTTGCTAAAACTAAACCATTTTTAAAAACTTATGTAGAAATAGGTAAATACACTTGGCAAGACTTATTTGAACGATATGATATATATGGACCAGATGATGATGTTTTTAAAGAAGAATTAGAAAAGGAGAAAACAAATGGTGAAGAAGAAACTAAAACAAGTGAAAAAAAAGAAGGACTTGGATCGATTTTAGACGCTATAAGTGGATTTGATGCTGATAAAATATCTGAAGGTCTTAATGGAATGAAAAAAATTTTAGGAATATTAAGCGAAGTAACTAAGCCAGATGAATTACCTAAAGTTTCTAAAAGAAAAATGTCTAGACCATATCAAAGGAATGATGACTAAAATGCATACATCAGTTATAATGGTATTAGATAAAAACGAAGATTATTATTTGTTTTTACGAGAAAAGCCGTATTGGCATAAGATGTTATCAAGGCATCCAGAACAAATAGATGCTTTTATTGATGATTATAAAGTGGTGCGTCGAAAACGATTGGTGGATAAAATGGAAGACATTTCGATGATAATGACACTAGCGAGGGAGTTAATGTAATATGAATGAGGACTTAATATTAGAAGTATATAAATTAAAAGAAGTATTGGAAAATGATCCAAGAGTAAAAGATATGTTAGAAGCGGAAAGAATCATGGAAAATGATGAAGATGTTATGCGCTTATCATATCGATTTTCTATTGCTAATGATGAATATAATGAAGCATTAAGACATTTTAAAGTTGATAGTGGTGAAGCACGAAATGCGCAAAAAAAATTATATGAAGCTAAATTAGCTTTAGATTCTAACCCATTAGTTAGTGATTATTTAAAAAAATATCAACAAGTTCGCTTGATGTATAGTCAAATTGATGAAATTGTTTTTGCAAAATTTCATAACAAAGCAAAATGCTTAAATGAAAAAAGATAGAGGCCGTCTATCTTTTTTCTTAGGGAGGAACAGGGCACAATTAGTGCAATATTATTTTGCACTAACTTATTTTTTTTATACTTTAAATTGTGTATAATCTTTTTTGGTGGTGGTTATCATGCGTATTGTTGGTGGAAAATATCGTTCAAGAATAATTGAATTTCCTATTGATGAAAAAATCACTAGACCAACTAAAGATATGGTAAGAGAGGGAATTTTTAATGCACTGGGTGACATGGTTTTAGATAGTGTTGTTTTAGATTTGTTCGCAGGATCAGGGTCATTAGGATTGGAAGCTTTATCTCGAGGAGCGAATGAGGCTTACTTTGTTGATCAGTCTAAAGATGCTATTAAAGTGATAAATAAAAATATTGCCACATTAAATATTAATTCGGCACACGTTATTAACGCTAATTACGTTGATGCTTTAAATAATTTTAAAGCGGGCAATACTAAATTTGATATACTTTTCTTAGACCCGCCATATAAAATGAATATCATTGATGATATTATAAACTTCATGATTGATTATGAACTTTTAACAAATAATGCTATAATAGTAATCGAAACTGATTATGATGTTAGTTTGGAAGATGTAAGATTTACTAAATCTAAAAAAGATAAATATTGTAAAACGATAGTTACCAGAAAAAGGAGATAAACATGAAAAGAACGGTTTTTGCGATTGTAAGTTTTATGCTTGCGGTCTGTCTGTTGCAAGGCTGCAGTTCGGCTAAAAGCGGCGACGGCTTGTTTTACAACCCGAGCATGGGGTATTATGACGAGGCAGAAGCGCCTTCGTATTCGTACGACGAAGTGAAAGAAAACGGCTTTACCGTTGCCGCGGTAAAGAACTCTTCTACTTTTTCGCTCGACCGCAATACGACGGGGTATTCGATAGCAAGGCGGCAGATAAACGGCGGCACGAAAATCTCCGCGGATTCGGTAAGAGTGGAAGAATACGTCAACTATTTTTCATATAGCTATCCCGAACCGACGGACGGCAAGCCGCTTGCGATATCGGGCAAACTGTTCGATTGTCCCTGGAATGCGGAAAATAAATTGTTCACGGTCGGCG
>CAKPAV010000343.1 GCA_934133115.1 uncultured Bacilli bacterium | reverse complement strand
TAATGATTGGTTCTTAAAAGGATTTATTTCTTTAGAACTACGTTATAATACGGGAGCAGCCTGGTCGTTTCTTGAAAATCATCCAATTATTCTTGCAATAATTTCTGTGGTGGCTTCAATTGGTATTATTGCTTATATCGCTTATAATTATAAGAAACTTGCACTTACTTATCGTATCGCTGGCTATTTAGTCTTAGGCGGATGTATGGGTAATATGATTGATCGTATTGTTTATTACCCACATGGCGTTATTGATTTCTTAAAGTTTGATTTTATAACATTCCCAGTATTTAATGGTGCTGACTCAATGTTAGTTATTGGAATTATTATCATCATTATTAAAATGCTTATTGATGAAAATAATGAAGGAAAAAAGAAAGATGAAGCAAAATCTAGTAATAACGAATAGTGAATTAGTGGGTTTAAGAATCGATAAAGTTCTTGCTTCAGAACTTAAAGATCGATCTCGCGAATTTATTATGCGTTTAATTGACGATAAACAAGTTTTTGTAAATGGAAAAAATGTTAAAAATAGTTACCGTGTTAAAGAAAATGATGAAGTAACTATTAATATTCCAGAAGCAAAAAATCTTGATGCTACGCCCCAAGACATTCCTCTTGATATTGTTTATGAAGATGATGATATTATTGTAATTAATAAACCAAGAGACTTAGTTGTGCATCCTTCTAATGGTCATGAAGATGGAACATTAGTTAATGCCTTATTAGCGCATTGTACAAATTTAAGCGGCATTAATGGCGTTAAAAGACCAGGAATAGTCCATCGAATTGATAAAGATACAACAGGTTTATTAGTTGTTGCTAAAAATGATTATGCCCATGAATTTCTTGCTAAACAACTAGAAGACCATACTTTACACCGTGAATATATTGCATTAGTAAAAGGTGTTATAAAAGAAGATGACGGCAAAATTATTGCTCCAATAGGAAGAGATAAATATAACCGTCAAAAAATGGCTGTAGATGTTAAAAATGGAAAACCCGCTGTTACCCATTTCCATGTCTTAAAAAGATTTAATCAATATACTTTAATTAGTTGTGTCTTAGAAACAGGACGTACACATCAAATTCGTGTACACATGAATTATATTGGTTATCCAATTGAAGGTGATCCAGTATATGGCCCTAAATCGCATTTGTTATTTGATAAAGGTCAATTACTTCATGCTGAAAAACTAATACTAATTCATCCAAAAACTAAAAAGATGATGACGTTTACTGCGCCTCTTCCTAAAGATTTCCAAGATATAATTGATAATCTAGAATAAAGTTATAATCGTTACCCCTAATCGTGGTAGCGATTTTTTTATAAAAATTATAAATGAAAATAAAAAGTATTTGAAACTATGATAGCCTGATATATACTAAAAGTATGAGGAAAAGAAGTGGATAAAATGAAGCATATAAATAAAGTACTTGAAAAATACTTAAATTCTAAAGATAAAAGTAATTATAGTAATCTTGATAAAGTATTTTTATTTTATAATAACGATGACTTTTATAATATTTTAAAGTATAGTGGAGCAACAAAGATAGAATTTTTTCCTGTAATTAAATTGAATGAAAAATCACTTCAAGTATATTTTAATTATTATAACATGTCAGCAATTATGGAATTTGATGACGATTTTTACGATTATTGCAAGTATCCACGTGGCTGTTCTGAAGATGAACTGAATCAATCAATACTAAGAAAAAACTATAGCGATAAATTTGATATAAAAATGTTCGTGGAAGAATTTATTAAAAGTATAGATAATGATGAAAGATGTATTAAAATTAATAAGACAACATCCTCACGAAATAAAAAAATATATACATTAATTTCCTTTATTTCATTATTTTTGCCATTTATAATTATTGGTATTATTGCGTTATTATCTTATATACTAAAAACAGATATTAAATTAAATAATTGGTTTATACTAGTTTTCATTGTTTCAATAGTGTTATGGTGGATATTTGATGATAAAGCTAAAAAAAATTAATCTAATTATTTTTCTAATTTTTTAAAGTTTTCAAAATGGGCTTTAACAATATTTTTAGTTTCTTCTAAAGAATGAGTTTTAATAAATGATGCTAAAAATTCATCAACATTTTTTCCCGCGCCAAGTGGAAAATGAGTTTGATATTTCTTATCAAGTTCTTTCATTCTTATAAGAAATATGTAACGCGCTATAACGC
>CAKPAV010000342.1 GCA_934133115.1 uncultured Bacilli bacterium | reverse complement strand
ACCTAGCTAATTTATTAATCAATAACCGGAAGAGAGCCATCAATAATACGAGTGGCTAATGTGTAAATGTAAACCATATAGGCATCAAACAGATTATCAATAATTTCTTTACGCATGTTTGTGTTTTTATTCATGTATTCAGTTGATTCAATAGTGGCAATTTTATCATAAATTTTATCAACTTCTTTATGACAATATTTACCAATGACATCACAAATGCTTTTAGTATATGGAATTAAATCATCATATTTTGTTGATATTGCATTCATAATTGGCACAATACTTATATCTTTTTGCCTTTCTTTTGTTAAATAATTATAATATTCCCATTTATCAAAGCATCCTTCTTTATAATACTTATCAACGTCATTTGCGTGTTTATATGCAGCGTTAAAATCAACTCTACCCGTTGCAATTAACAATTCCGCTTTTTTTAAAATCTTTGGATAGTAATCGCTTGGATATCCTCTTACGCCAAAATATTTTGTTAATGCTTTAATTGCTAAATTATGGTCCATAAATAATGCACTCCCGTAATTATTTTTTGGTATTTTTATTAGAACTTAGCATGCTAGTTAATTGGCTAAGTACATCGTTACCGCCATTAATATTAATATTTCCAACTTTTTCACAAATTCTTTCAACATATTCAAGCTCTTTTAATTTGTAAAGTGTGGCATTTTCATCCATTAATCTTGCTGTATTAAGTAATGAACGAGTGGACGCTACTTCTTCACGCCTTGTAATAACATTTGCTTGAGCGCGTTTTTCCGCAACCAAGACAGTATTCATAATGTCACGAATTTCGCCAGGTAAGATAATATCTTTAATAGATGCTTCACTAATATCTAAATATAAAGATGCTGCTTTTTCTTTAAGAATTTTTAATAAATACGCAGACATTTCTTTTTTAGAAGCAAGAATATCATCAAGTGTTTTTTCTCCAATATAATCACGTAATGCTAATTGAGCATAAGTGTAGAGGAGTTTTTTATAATCATCAATTTCGGTAATGACTTTAACATAATCTGTGATCTTATAGTTAATAACACAATTAATTCGTAATGATACTTTATCATTAGTTAATAATTCTTGACCGACAATATCTTGTGAAACAAGACATGTATCAACGAGTTTGACATTAACAGCAACACTACCTTTAACAAAGTAATAAGTGTTTGGTTCTAACAGTTTTATAAATTTGTGGTTATATAATAAAACACCAACGCTCTTTGAATCTATTTCACATTTAGAAATATATGGAGATAAAGCTGGTCTACTTAATAAATAAATAGGTAAATCTTCCGGAATTTCTGGACTATTTAAATCAATGTGAATGAATTGGTGTTCGCGATTAACTTTCCAAAAATAATATTTTCCTGGAGTAAGAACACTTTCTAAAATGTCATCAACTAAATGAACAACTACTTCACTATTTTTTACCTCAATTTGTAAAGTTTCTTTTTTAAAGTTTTCATCACTATTAAAAACACTTAAATCAGTAATAGTATTAGTTTTGATTGGAGCATTACTAATTTCACTAACATCATAAGATTTTCCACCTAAAGTGCTATATACACCAGCACCAATCATCTTAACGAATTTTCCTTTTTTAAATAAAAATCCTTTACATCCTTCTTTAATTAAAACCTTCATATTTTATTCCTCCTATATTTAACACTTAAAAAAGTGAATTTAACGATAAACACCCTATAAAAATAGGACGGTCTTTGATTAAGTAAATACTCCTTTAGGCGGGATGATTACATATGGCCTAAATTCCATATTTACGGTATCCTCATTGAACAAAGTCGAGTTCTTATTATCACGTACTTAACTAGCTAAACGAGCCTAGCCTTTCTTTGATGCGGGTGTTTCTTTTTTTAGTTTAGGTACATAAAGTCCCAGATAGATCTTTTTTTATACAGTTTCGATTCTGTTGCTTTAAACCACTAAGCTATTGATTACCGAAGCAATCAAGTGGGATTCGAACCCACGAATTAAGTATACTTTTATGGTATACAGTGGCAACAATTTGTCCGTAGAGGGATTTGCCTTTAACCCACAAGTGTTTCAGTATACACTACGAAATATTTCTCGTGTACTGCGACAAATAAAATATGTCCGCCTTATCGAAATTGGCTTGCAACATAATTTTATCATTATTCATATATAAAAAGAATAAAAAATAACATTTTGTACTAATAAA
>CAKPAV010000341.1 GCA_934133115.1 uncultured Bacilli bacterium | reverse complement strand
CCTTTAACTATTGCCAAAAGGGAATTAGAAGAAGAAACGGGCTTTAAACCAAATCATATTGAATTATTAGGTAAAATTTATCCAACTTGTGGATATTGTGATGAAATAATTTATTTGTATTACGCTACTGATTTGATAGAAACTAAAAAGCATTGGGATGAAAATGAGTTTATTGAAATATCTTATCATTCCTTAGAAGAAGTAGAAAGTATGATAAAACAAGGCATAATTATTGATGCTAAAACAATATGCGCTGTAAGTCTATATAAATTAAAAATAAATAACAAGTAATGAAAAAACAGTTCGATTTGAACTGTTTTTGTTTGTTTAAATATAATTATTTCCTTTTAAGTAATTTATTAGTGCGATACTTGCTAATCCGCGATGGGAGATTTTGTTTTTGATTTCTTCACCTAATACCGCAAATGAAGAATCATATCCATTAGGAACAAAGATTGGATCATAACCAAATCCTTCTTGCCCACTTGGAGATAAAGCAATATTCCCTCGACAAATTCCTTCAAAGAATAGAGGCTCAGATTTTAAATTAACTAAGGTAATTACACAATGGAATTGCGCTCCACGTGGTTTATCTTTTAATTTATCAAATATAGCAAGAAATTTTTCTTTATAAGGATGGCCTTCCATAAAACGCGAAGAATAAATACCAGGAAAGCCATCAAGACTATCTATTTCTAAGCCGGAATCATCGGCAATAACAGCATAGTTAGTTAATTTAGCAACAGCGCTTGCTTTGATTAAGGAATTTTCTTTAAACGAAGCACCATTTTCTTCTGGATCAACATTAATATTTAAATCTTTTAAAGAATACATTGTAACATTAGGATAATCTTTAAATATTTCTTTGAATTCTTCAATCTTATGTTGATTATTGCTACTAATAACGAGATTTAATTCTTTTTTCATATTTTTATTTTTCCTTTCAAAGTACTTATTACTTTCAATTTTTACTTTAGTTTTTAAATAATCACAATTGCGTTTTTTTATCAATTCTAAATTATACTTTTTATCCATATTATCACCAAGAAAAAGTATAACATAATATTTGTTAAGTAGATAAAGAAAACTTCAAAAAAAAATGATGGCTAAAATTGTGCGTTCGAGCTTTTTTCTTGAATCCATTACAAATCAAAAAAAAAGTCCGACATAATCGGACTAAATCAACTGAATGGAGCAGGCGACGGGAATTAAATATATTGGTGTCTCCTATGCAAATACACGATATAACGAGCCTTTTGTAACTTTTCTTGTGTCTATTGTTGCATAGAATGTTAAAAAATACAATATTTTTCCCTTACATTCCCTTACACTTTTTTACTTGAAAACTTTATCAATTATTCCAACTGTTTCGTTTGGAAAAATATGTGAATAAGTATCAAGAGTTTCCTTGACTGAACTATGCCTTAAATGCTTGCTTACTATTAGTGGCGATATTCCCATGTTAATCATTCTTGAGGCACAACTATGTCTCAATCCATGTGGTGATATTTGCGGAACACCACTCATTTGAATATGTTTATTTAACACTCTTCGAACACTTGTTTTAGATGTTCTTTTAGTAGCAAAAAAGATAAAATCATCATCTTCAGCTTTCATATCAATTTCTTTGAATTTTACTAATTTTTGAACAAGTTGTTCAGGAAGAGTAACAGTAGCATTACTACTTTTATTTTTTGTTTTTCTTGCTTTTCCACTATTAGTAATTGATTGTCGGATAAGTATAGTTTTCTTGTCTCTATCAAAATCTTTCCATTGTAGACCTATCAATTCTCCTATTCTTAAAGCCGCCATGTATTCCACTTCAAAAAGTAGTCGCCATGGATCATTATCATCAAAAGAAGCATAAAATTTATTCCATTCTTCGACAGTCCAAAATTTCAATTTCTCTTTAACTTCTTTATCAGTTGAAATTGGCTTTAGTAAATTGCATAGCTTTCTTGCTAAATCATATGAGATGTAATCTCTATCAGAAGCAAACATCAAAAATTCTTTTAAAAATCTATACGGAACTTTAGCTTCTGCTTCAACATAATGCACAAATGTCATGCTTCTTTGATAGTCTGTTCCCAACATAATCTGAATGGCATTATTATTATACATAAATGCAAAAGGTGAGTCTTTTCCAAATGAGTTATTATTTTTAATATTACACAATATATCCTGATACTTTCCCCAAACGGCAAAAGAATGCATAGGATTTC
>CAKPAV010000340.1 GCA_934133115.1 uncultured Bacilli bacterium | reverse complement strand
CTTTGCGGAAATATGGATTTTGTCAAAAGAATTTTTTATTATATTTCAAAAAATATTGTTAATGAATTAAAGGAAGGTGAAGATTATAAAAAATTGCCAAGAATTATTAGCATAAATTTGCTTAATTTTAATTTAGATTTTGGAGACGAAGGAAAACCTCACCGTTGCTTTAAATTAATCGACACAAAAAACCATAATATAGATTTAGATTTTATTCAAATGCATATTATAGAAGCGAAAAGGTTTATTGAAATAATTGAAAAATCAACTTTAAACGAATTAAAGAAAAATAGGTTATTAACTTGGATGAAATTTTTTACAAGTAAAAATTTAAAAGCTATAGAAAAAGAATTAATGGAGGCAAACCCGATTATGACAAAAGTTATTGAAGAATACAAAAGATTTACTTCTGACGATAAATTAATGAGAGCTTATGATGCCCGAGATGCATTTTTATTAGGGCAAAAAATGATGCTTAATAGAGAGCGAGAAGAAGGCATAAAAGAAGGAATTGAAAAACGAAATTATACCATTGCAAAATTAATGAAAAAAGAAAATATTGATATAGAAACTATTAAACGAATTACAGGCTTAACAGTTAAAGAAATCAAAAAACTATAAATATTTTCTTTATTGCCAAAACTATAACCGATAAATTCAATCCTTCCCATCAATAATCCTTACCTCTTCCTCAATCGACTCATACAACCAACGCCAAATATGGGCTTTAGCCAAACCAACCTATCAATCTTTTCCCTCCAACGCTCTAGCCTGCTTCTCCAAATTAATACTTATTTGATAGAAATAAAAAACTCTAAAACTTTAGACAAACAAAACAACAAAAAAATAAGCTCGACCACTTCAGACAAGCCTCTTCGATATAAAAAAAGAATTTTCTAACCTCAACTTTTATAACTCACTTTATAAAATCCTAACAACTTCAAGCAAAAACTACTAGCAATGAGGATTTTGAAAAAATTATTTAATAAGTAAGGACTTGATTATATATTTTACTATTTTAATTAATTTAAGATGCTAGAGTTTCATTCCGAGAGCCATTTTGATTAACTTAACTTTTAGGTTAATCGTTACAGTAAATACAATTTCACTTTTATATTCTATAGCAGGATAAAATTTAAAACTAAATTTATAATTTTATCCACTTTTTGTAGGATTGCCATTAGCTTCCAATTCAGTAATATATGTATTATATTTACTACTAATATTATCTATAATATTTTTTTGTATAGAGGAAGGAACTGGCTTATCATTTTCTCCTGTGGACTTATCATTATTTTAAGATGTCCTATTATGTATCCATTTATTATTATCACCACCGATAAACTCAAAATTTCCATTTCTAAAATATACTTTTTTATCAAATATGTTTTCTACAATAATAGTTGTATCTAATGCTTTAGCTTTTTAAATGCTCACAGCAACGGTAAAATTAGTAGTAGTATTTAAAGTTGTATCATTAGCTTGTATAGTGAAATCTATTTTAATGTCTTTTTTAGTTTCACTTATTCACAATTTAGTCGTATCAAAAGTAATCTACACTGTTTCCTTGTTATGACTTTTTATAGCGTTTTCAATTTTTGTTCCGCTTGTTCCTTTTACTTTATAGCTAACTGAAAACTTATAATCGTTGGTTTCGGTAAACTTAATTTTAACTGTCGAATTAAATTTACCATCTGCAGAAGTAGTAATTAATCTTGTGCTATTTTTAGATTTTTTTACTGAAAAAGTTTATTTTATATCTTCTGCTGAAGGTAGAGTTTCTGGAGTTGTATCACTATTTCTAAACTGACACGAATACAAAAATAATAATGCTATTATACACAACATTATTGTAAAGATTTTGATTAGGACATGTCCTAAGGGCGCAAGCCTGTGGCTTGCGCCCTTGTTTATTTTAAATGTTTCTGAATTAGTTATACTAATTCCTCCTTAAAAAATATAATATTAATTTTATTAAACTAATGAAGTTTTACCTCCAATAATTTTCTACTTTAGTAAATAAACTTAAAAAGCCTAATTGCAAATCGACTTTTATTTCATATCGCCATCTGCATTATAAATAGCAAGTCTTTCTATACTTAATATAACAATTAACTTAAAAAATTAATTACTTTAATAAATTTACTCTTCAATTAATTATATATTATAATGGTAATAAATAATTTTAAAAAGTCAAGCATAAAATTTATAATTTTTGACTTTACTTAATACTAAAATATCA
>CAKPAV010000339.1 GCA_934133115.1 uncultured Bacilli bacterium | reverse complement strand
CACTTATAATCTATGTATGAAAGGTTCTTTTTAGAAATGAATAATTACGTTATCGGAATTGTAAGTCGAAATTATGATATAAACCATAAACAAATACTAGGCATATATCATAGATATATAAGCTATTTTGAGTATCTTGATTTTAAAGTTTTACTAATAACTAAAAATAATATTGATGTAGTATTTTCACTTATTAATTCTTTAGCTTTAATTGGTGGAGGAGATATCAATCCTTTACTTTATAACAAAGAGCTTCCTATTGATTATAATGAAGATTTAGATAGTTTAGAATATCGGGCTATTAAATTAGCCATTAATAAAAAAATCCCCATATTTGGGATATGTCGTGGATTACAAATATTAAATGTTTATTTTGGCGGTACATTAAAAGAAATTCCTTCTTCGCATTTAGGAATGCATTATATTATAAATAGTGAAGAAATAACAAAATATACTAATTCTTTTCATCATCAATGCATCGATAAGTTAGCCAACAACTTTAAATGTTTAGCAAAAAGTGAGGATTTTGTTATTGAAGAAATAATCGATAAAAAAAGGATGATACTAGCAGTCGAGTATCACCCTGAAATCAATTATGATTATGAGCCACTTCAAAAGTTTATTAAATTATTTTTTAAATAATACTTTTATAAAGTGCTAAATATTTTTGGCTTGATTTTTTCCAATCGTAATTTTGTTCTAAGGCATTATTACGAAGTGTTTTCATTTTTTCTTTATCTTTATATACTTGTTCACACCAATTTAAAGTGCCACTTAAAGCATTATAAGTATAATCATAGAAACCAAATCCATCTGCGTATTTTAAATTATCATCAACATATGGCGTAACACTATCTTTAAGTCCACCTACTAAACGAACAATCGGTAAAGTAGCATAATGTAAAGATATCATTTGTGATAGACCACATGGTTCAAATAATGATGGCATTAAAAAGAAATCGCTAGCGGCATATATTTTATGCGCTAATTCGTCATTATAGCCAATATAGATGGATAAGTGATGTGGGTATTTAGCGCGTAAATATTCTAACTGGTTTTCATATTTATACTCACCAGAGCCTAAAATAATTACTTTGCTACCTCGTTGAAGTAATGATTCAACGTTACCAAGCAAAATATCTAAACCTTTTTGCCAAGTCAAACGCGACACCATTCCATAAAGCGGGGCTTCATCAATTACTAAATCTTTTTCTTTTAATAAAGCTTCTTTGTTGACTTTCTTAAACGAAGCTACATTTCCTTTTAATTTAGCGACAATTTTTTCATCTTTCGTTGGATTAAATTCTTCATAGTCAATGCCATTTAGAATACCAACAAAATCATCGCGACGATATTCTAAAACATGATTCAATCCGCCAGAAATTGCTTCATCAGTTAATAATTCAATGCGGTGTGTTGGTGAGACAGTAGTAATCTTATTGCAATACACAATTGCGGTTTTTAAAGTTGATACTGCACCATTAAAACATACTGTACCATCATTAAAATACTTATCATTTAAATTGTAGAAATTTCCTAAGAAATATTTATCAAATAAGCCTTTAAATGCTGGATTATGAATAGTAAGAACAAATTTTGCTTTATTTAATGGTGATCCATAATCATCTTTAATTAATAAAGGCAACATACCTGGATGCCAATCATGAATATGAATTATATCTGGAATTAAATTAATTATTTCCATAAGTTTTTTACTTGCTAAAGTAAAACATGCAAAACGTTCGATATCATCATCATATCCATAAATATTATCACGGCCAAAATATTGGTCATTCTTAATTAAAAAATATCTAATTCCATCAATTATTGTTTTATAAACTACGCAATATTGCTTACGCCAAGACATATAAACTTCAAAAGAACATACTTTTACTGGACGTTTTGTTAATTTTGGTTTAATTTGCTTATAAAATGGTATTATAACTGATACATCATTTTTTCGAGATTTAACTAATTCCTTAGATAATGAATAAACAACATCTGCTAAACCGCCTGTTTTAACTAAAGGATTAGATTCACCACTGACCATTACAATTTTCATATTAAACATTAGCTCCTTGTTTAATGAATACTGGGTTATCAGCATCACCAATTAAGTCTTTAACATGAATGATTTTAGCGTATTTATCAACAATAACATTTTCTAAGTGACAATCTTCAGAAATAACACAATCAGTAAGAATAATGCAATTATTAATTACTGCACCTTCTTTAACGATAACCTTACGTGATAAAA
>CAKPAV010000338.1 GCA_934133115.1 uncultured Bacilli bacterium | reverse complement strand
ATTGAACATGTATTTAATTGTACATCTGAACAAATCGTTAACTTCAAACTTAAATCATATGGAATAGGCACATTTACATTTAGTAATATCCATTATATTCCATACGTCAAATAATCAAAAAAAGGAAAATAAAATATGAATAATCAATCTAGTTCAAATTCATTGCTAGATAATATCAAACAAACTATAACTTCTAAGTGGATTGGCTTCTACTTAGGAGTTTCTAGCATTGTAATAGGTATTATTGTCGCAATTATCTATCAAGTTCATTACACTGGCACTGCTTATTATAGTAGTGTTGCTGTTATATTGCCTTTTATTGCTGCGTTATTATTTATTGGTTTATCTTTATTTAAAGAAACTTCTAAATTTGCTCCAATTGTAAGCTCAATACTAATTTTTATAGCATTTTTAATATTTATTAACGCTTCTTATATGTATTTATCAGAAGTTTTCTATAGTGGAATATCTAAAGAAACTTTGCAAGCTCTTGATAAAACATATGTTGTTTGTATTGTATTATTTTTAATTAGTGGCATTATTGGTAATGTTGCAATTTATAAAAAACAAAATAAAGAAAAATTGAAAGGTGAAGAAAATCATGAATAAGAAATTTAAAACTACAACAAAAGTATTTGCTAACACCTTTACAATTTTATTTGGTGTTGTTACTTTAGGTGCACAAATTGCCATGGATAATGCTTCCGCAATTAATGGAGCATTTAATATTCCTCTTCAAAAAGTAGAATTTGATCCTAATGCGGAAATTAAATGTTTCTATGATACTGATTATATGGGCATTTCTGATTTAAGAAGTGCTAGCGAAAAAATGGTTGAAGAAGTCATGTCTGAAGGACTAGTAATGCTTAAAAATCAAAATAATGCTTTACCTCTTTCTAACAAAGCAAAAGTTAATCTTTATAGCGCAAACTCAGTAAACTTTGTTTATACCGGCGGAGGATCTAGTGGATCTAACCCTAAAATTGTAAGCAAAGCCACAACTTTAAAATCCGGATTAGAAAAAAGTGGATTTGTTGTTAATGATGGCTTATGGAAGTTTTATAGTGAACATCAAGAATACTGGCAAGGAACTGATTTTAGTGGTAACCAATCACAAAATAAATCATTCCAAACAAAAGATGCTAAATGGTCTGAATTACCAAGTAGTAAAAATGATAAAGCTGAAGCCGCAATTATGGTTTTATCTAGATCAGCTGGTGAAAACTGCGATATGTTTTATAAAAATAATGAGCCATTTACTGACTCAAATAACTATTTAGCTTTATCTAATAATGAAAAAGATGTTTTAGAAAATCTTGCTACATTAAAGAAAAACGGCACTATTAAAAAAATTATTGTTTTAATGAATTCCGCTAATCAAATACAATGTGATTTCGTTGATGATGAAAAATATGGCATAGATGCTATGATTTGGTGCGGTACCACTGGATCTACTGGTACTATTGCTGTTGGTAAGGCTCTAGCGGGCTCTATTAACCCATCTGGTGGATTATCTGCTACATTCTTTAATAAACACTCTTTAAATCCAGTTTATACAAATATTGGGGCTAATGAATATGGTAATTCTTCTTCTATTACTAACTATCGTAATGGGGAAAATAAATATTACGTTGCTTATCAAGAAGGTATTTATAATGGCTATAAATATACGGAAACAAGATATGAAGATGTCATTATGAACCGCGAAAATGTTGGTGAATTTAATTATGATGAAGTAGTTAAATATCCATTCGGATATGGTTTATCTTATTCAAACTTTAAATGGTCGGATTATAAAGTTACTTCTTCTACTGAAAATAATAAAACTACTTATGAAGTATCTATTAAAGTAACGAACATTAGTAAAACTGAAGGTAAGGATATTGTTCAATTATATTTACAAAAACCATATACCCAATATGATATAGACAACAATGTTGAAAAGGCTGCTGTTGAATTAGTGGGATTTGGTAAAACTAAATCGCTTAAACAAAACGAAAGTGATGTAATTACTATTTCTGTTGATGAAAAGTATTTTGCATCTTATGATTCACACAAAGCCAAAACTTATGTAATTGGCTCTAATAACGCTAATGACAATTATTATTTAACTGTGGCAAGCGATGCTCATGAAGCCACTAATAACATTCTTAAAAAGAAAGGCTATAATGTTGATGGTAAAGATAATTTAGTATCAAATCCAATTCATATTGATTTTGATGACGTAAAATATTCTACAAACGAACATATTAAAGAAG
>CAKPAV010000337.1 GCA_934133115.1 uncultured Bacilli bacterium | reverse complement strand
CTGAATCTTTAGAAATGGATTCAATTTATTTACAAGGCTTTTCTACATCAATGCCAATTGATGTACAAGAAAAAATGGTTCGTTCATTACCTGGCTTAAAAAATTGTAAGATTTTAAAATATGCTTATGCTATTGAATATGATGCCATTGAGCCACTTCAATTTGATGCTACTTTACAAGTAAAAAGATGGCCGGGTTTATATTGTGGGGGACAAATTGTTGGAACATCAGGTTATGAAGAAGCAGCAGGCCTTGGCTTAATGGCGGGCATTAACGCCACATTAAAAATCCAAGGCAAATTGCCACTAATTTTAAGAAGAGATGAAGCTTATATTGGTGTAATGATTGATGATTTAGTAACAAAAGGCACTAATGAACCATATCGTTTACTTTCTTCTCGTGCGGAATATCGTTTATTAATGCGCCATGATAACGCTGATTTACGTTTAACTAAATATGGTTATCAAGTAGGATTAATAAGTGAAGAAAGATATCAAGCATTTTTACATAAATCCGAAGAAATTAATAAAGCAATTAATTATTTATCTAATCATTATATTGGTATAAAAAGTCCACTTCAATCTTATTTAAAAGAATTAGGATTTGATGATTTATTAGGTGGAATATCTTTAATTGATGTATTACGTAGACCTGGTGTAGAATTTAATAAAATGCGTGAATATATTCCAGAATTAAATCAATATGATTTATCAGAAATAGGTGTTTCCCAATTAGAAATAATGGTGAAATATGAAGGATATATCGAAAAACAAAAAAAAGAAGCGCAAAAACTAGCTAAATTAGAAGAAATGAAATTACCTCTAGATATTGATTATTTACATATGGATGGTTTAGCATTAGAGGCACGTCAAAAACTAGATAAAGTTAAACCAATATCTATTGGCCAAGCAAGTCGTATTAGTGGAGTTAATCCTGCCGATATATCTATGCTTATTTTGCATTTAAAAAAGGAACATAAATAGTATGGATTTTGTAACATTTAAAGCAAAATTGCTAGAAAATAATATTATTTTAAATGACAAACAAATTGAAAGTTACAAAACTTATTCTAAACTGCTTCAAGAATGGAATAAAGTAATGGATTTAACTGCGATTGATGAAGAGACACAAATTATAGAAAAACATTTTTATGATTCTTTAATATCCGCTAAATACTTCAAATATGAAAATCAAACATTATTAGATATTGGTAGTGGAGCGGGATTTCCGGGATTAGTTTTGGCAATTGCATTTCCTAATTTAAAAATCACATTATTAGAGCCAACACTTAAAAGATGTAATTTTTTAAATGAAGTAATTAAAGTGTTAAATTTATCAAATGTTAAAGTAGTTAATGACCGCGCGGAAAACTATGTTAAAGAAAAAAGAGAATGTTTTGATTTAGTAACTTCACGCGCTGTATCACGTTTAAATATGTTACTTGAATTATCTATTCCTTTTTTAACTATTCAAGGCACTATGATTGCCTTAAAAGGCAAAAATGTTAATGTAGAATTAAAAGAAGCGGAAAATGCACTAAAAATATTAAATGTAAAATTATTACAAAACTATGAATTTAAACTTCCAAGTGAAGAAGAAAATCGAAGTATCTTATTATTGAGAAAAGAAGCTCAAACAAATATTAAATACCCAAGAAATTATGGTACAATAAAAAAGAAGCCATTATAAACTTCTTTATGTGAGGGCTAGGAGGTTAGTTATGACAAAAATTATTGCAATTGCAAATCAAAAAGGCGGAGTTGGTAAAACAACAACCGCGATATCTTTATCTGCGGCATTAGCTAATTTTAATCGCCGTGTTTTACTTTTAGATATGGATCCACAAGGTAACTCATCTCGTGGCTTTAGTATTGATATTACTTTAATTAATAAAAGCATGTATGATGTTTTAGTAAAAGATTTAGATATAAATAAAGCAATTCGCAAAACCGTCATAAAAAATGTTGATATTTTACCCGCTAATTTAAAATTAGCATCTACTGATGTAGAAGTTGCTAATAAGGTTAGTAATCCTTTGTTTTTACTTAAAAGAGCTATTGAAAAGATTCATAAGAGTTATGATTATATTATTATTGATTGTCCGCCTTCTTTAGGATTATTAAATATTAATTCATTAGTTGCCGCTAATAGCGTTATTATTCCAGTTCAATGTGAATACTTTGCTATGGAGGCAGTCGCGCAAATTCTTTCTTCAATATCACAAATTCAATCAACTTATAATCAAAATTTAACCATTGAAGG
>CAKPAV010000336.1 GCA_934133115.1 uncultured Bacilli bacterium | reverse complement strand
TCCTTACAAGCATGCCATGTTTCAATAACTTTTTCTAATCTTTCATCATTAGTTATTAAACCTCTTTGATATTGCTTATTAATCTTATCAACTATTTTCTTAGATTCTGCAATTATCTCTTGCTTATTATCGCTTGTTACTACATCACTAATCGATACAGTTATACCAGCTATAGTAGAATACTTAAACCCTAAATCTTTTAATTTATCAAGCATGATTGAAGTTTCAGTAGTTTTATAACGTTTAAATATTTGAGCAATTATACTTTCCAAAATTCCCTTAGGGAATGGTTTTACTAATGGAGCTTCTTTAATTTTTTCTGGAATATTTTCACCTTTATTAATGAAATACTTATTTGGAGTTATATTTTGAATATTATCCAAAGTAGGTTCATTTACATATGGGAATGAATCTGGTAATATTTCATTAAATTTTAACTTACCAACAGTAGTCACTAAATATTTACCCTTTTGAGTTTCAGTAAACAATTTATATTTAAATGAATCTACTGGTATTGCTATTCTTGTGTGAAGAGTTATCTCTCTTCTTTCATAAGCCATTAAGGCTTCATTAGTATTTTTAAATACTCTTCCTTCTCCTTCAAGTCCAGCTTTTTCCATTGTTAAATAATAGTTACCAATTACCATATCTTGTGATGGTGTAACAATTGGATCACCACTTTTTGGTGATAATATATTGTTTGCACCAAGCATTAATAATCTTGCTTCTGCTTGTGCTTCCTCTGATAATGGTACATGAACAGCCATTTGGTCACCATCGAAGTCTGCATTAAATGCAGGACATACTAACGGATGAAGACGTATAGCCTTACCACCAATTAATACCGGCTCAAATGCTTGAATACCAAGTCTATGAAGTGTAGGGGCACGGTTTAACATTACTGGATGCTCTTTTATAACATCTTCAACAACATCCCAAACTTGAGGATCTCTATTTTCAATAAGTCTTTTTGCAGCTTTAATATTGTGTGCTAAGTCACGAGAAACCAATCCATTTATAACATGTGGTTTAAATAATTCCAATGCCATTTCTTTTGGTATACCACATTGATACATCTTTAAACTTGGTCCAACAACAATAACACTACGACCAGAATAGTCAACACGTTTACCTAATAAGTTTTGACGGAAACGTCCTTGTTTACCCTTTAACATACTAGAAAGTGATTTAAGAGGACGATTTCCAGCACCTGTAACACTTCTGCCACGTCTACCATTGTCAAATAATGCATCAACAGCTTCTTGTAACATACGCTTTTCATTTTGAATTATTATACCAGGTGCATTCAAATCAATTAGTTTCTTTAAACGATTATTACGGTTAATTACACGTCTATATAAATCATTTAAATCACTAGTAGCAAATCTACCACCATCTAGCTGAATCATCGGTCTTAATTCAGGAGGGATAACAGGAATACAATCCAATATCATCCATTCTGGACGATTTCCAGACTTTCTAAATGCATCTAATACATCTATTCTTTTTACTAATCTTGTTCTTTTTTGACCTTGTGCAGTTTCTAATTCTTTAGAGATTTCTGCTATTTCTTTATCTAAGTCAACTTTCTTTAGCAACTCTTTAATAGCTTCTGCACCCATACCTACTTTGAAACCATCACCATATTTTTCATAGTATTGACGGTATTCTCTTTCAGATAGGGTTTGCTTATTTTCTAGTGGTGCAATACCTTTATCAATTACAACATAACTGACAAAATATAATACTTCCTCCAAATCCCTTGGACTCATATCAAGAACTAATCCCATTCTTGATGGTACACCTTTAAAGAACCAGATGTGTGAAACAGGAGAAGCTAACTCTATATGTCCCATTCTCTCACGTCTAACTTTAGAACGAGTAACTTCTACACCACATCTATCACATACTATATTCTTATATCTAACTCTTTTATATTTACCGCAGGCACATTCAAAATCTTTAGTTGGTCCGAATATTTTTTCACAGAACAAACCATCTCTTTCAGGTCTTAATGTTCTATAATTTATTGTTTCTGGTTTTTTTACTTCACCATATGACCATTGCCTAATTTTATCAGGAGATGCAATTCCTATTTTAAGAGCTTCAAATTTATTTACTTCTATCATTACTCTTCATCTCCTTCCTCAAATTCATTTTCAAAAACATCTTCAAAGTTTTCTTCTATATCATCAGTTTCTTCTTCATCATCTTCAGAATTTAAATACTCTTCATCGGGTTCAGAAACAGATATTGGTAATTCAG
>CAKPAV010000335.1 GCA_934133115.1 uncultured Bacilli bacterium | reverse complement strand
GATATAAGCAATTAGAAGACATGAAAAAAGAAAAAGAGTCAGCAAAAGAACAGGTAATCAACGATGAAGAGATGCTAAAAAAAATTGATAGTTTATCTGCTCCAAAAGTAGAAAAGAAAACAAATGAAAATCTAGAAGAAATCTTAGAATTAAAATTTAAAGTTAGACATACGAGAACAAAATTAATAGCACTAAAAGAATTTTTAGATAATGGAGGATATGATTATGAACAATAAGCAAGAATTACAAAATAATTTAGCAGTTGTATATGAGGTTGATGGGCAACAAATTAAATTAACACCCAAAATAGTACAAGATTACATAGTAGGTACTAGTGCACAAATTACAATGCCAGAATTTAAAATGTTTACTGAATTGTGCAAGGTTAGAGGCCTAAATCCATTTTTACGAGAAGCATACTGTATTAAATATTCAAATAAGACACCAGCAACAATTGTAGTTGGAAAAGATGCAATTTTAAAAAGAGCAGTATTAAATCCTAAATACAATGGTATGAAATCCGGAATTATTGTAACTAATGAAAATGGCGAAGAGAAGAAAAGAACAGGTACATTTAAACTTCCAACAGAAACATTAGTTGGTGGTTGGGCTGAAGTTTTTAGAAAAGATTGGGAAAATTCGATTGAAGCTAGTGTTTCGTTAGAAGAAACTATTCAGAGAAAAAGTGATGGAGAGCCAAATTCTAATTGGACTAAGCAACCTGCCACGATGATTGAAAAAGTAGCCAAGGTTAGAGCCTTAAGAGAGGCTTTCGTTGAGGATTTAGGTGGAATGTATGAGGCTGAGGAAATGAATGTAGATTTGCCTGAGCTAAATGAAGAAGACAGAATAATTGTACAAGATGAAGAAGATAATTCGGAAACAGAACCAACAGAAAATTCTGATATAAAACAGGTCAACATAAATGAACTATAAGATTTTAAACAGTGGATCTGACGGAAACTGCACACTAATAAATGACATCGTAGCAATCGACATGGGAGTTAGTTATAAGCTACTAAATCCTCACGTTGAAAAATTGAGACTAGTTCTCTTGACACACGCTCATTCAGATCACTTCAATAAAGCCACAATAAGAAGATTAGCCAAAGATATACCAACATTAAGCTTTGGTTGCTGTGAATGGTTAGTACAGGAATTGATAAACTGCGGTGTTGATAGAAGGAATATCGATGTATATGAAGTTGGCTTATTTTACGATTATAAATTATTTAAGTTAATGCCAGTTAAGTTGTATCACGATGTTCCAAATTGTGGCTATAGAGTTTTTTATGGTAACGAAAAGTTAATCTATGCAACAGATACTTACACTTTGGATGGAATTAAGGCCATAGAGTACGATTATTACTTAATTGAGGGGAATTATCAAGATGAAGAAGAACTAAGCTCTAGAGCCACAAATAACTATTATGAGAGTAGAGTCAAGAAAACTCATTTAAGCAAAGAATATGCAACCAACTGGCTGCTTGAAAATATGGGCTTGAAGTCAGAATATCATTGGATGCATGAACATAAGGAGAAAAAAGATGGATAGAAGAGAATTATCTAGAGAATATTTTAAAAATTGTAAAATAACTTATGATGATATAGCAATGGATGACATTTACAAATTAATTAAATTATTGAACAAAAGAATAGCTATAACTAATAGCTGTGCGATTATGATAAAGGAACCAAAGTTAAGAGGAAGATATACCAATGTTAAATTGAATAAAAAGGGAAAATTAGTATTTGCTGAAATTAGCGTAAAAGGAACCTATTTTGATGATAGAGAAGCTATAACATTTCATGAAGATGGCTTTATAGGAATATGCAGCTGGGCTGACGGCTATAATATAACACCTTTTGTTTTGGCATTTAAAGACTGGTGTGATTATATGAAAGGCAAAGTCACATGTTAGAACAGTTAAAACAAGATATTGAACAATATCAGGGTGCTATGGAAGATTTTTATAATCTTATTCCAGAAGATGTAGAAAGTGCATATCAGTTGGCTATGGTATTTATGCAACTTGCTAATAGGTGGGCAGAAATCCAACTGAATGCTAATAAGTACTGTACTGATTTAGGAGTTTCAAGAACTTCATTTAAAGATTATGCATATCAAAAATACAGATTATCATCAAAAGCACATGAGTTTTGTAGAGTGGTATGGCGACAGGGTAAGGAAGAATATCGAAATAGTTTTAATAATGAACTTTAGGAGGAAATTATGTTTGGATTTATTAAAAAACAAAGAAAAGAATA
>CAKPAV010000334.1 GCA_934133115.1 uncultured Bacilli bacterium | reverse complement strand
GAATATAAGTGCCCATTTATTTTCTCTAACTTCAATGGTACATCTGGTGATGTTGATGTATTAACTCATGAATTTGGACATGCTTATCAAGGATACTGTTCAAGAAATATTAAAGTATCAAGTTATCGTAGTCCAACATTAGAAGCATGTGAAATTCACTCCATGTCAATGGAATTCTTTGCTTGGCCATGGATGGATAAATTCTTTGGTAAAGATGATGATAAATATCGTTTTGCTCATTTAGCAGATGCAATTATGTTTGTTCCATATGGTGTGACTGTTGATGAATTCCAACATTTTGTTTATGAAAATCCTAATGCCACTCATTCAGAAAGATGCGCAAAATGGCGTGAATTAGAAAAGAAATATACACCTTTAAAAAATTATAAAGGGTTTGATGTATATGAAAACGGAAATTTATGGTTAAAACAAAGTCATATTTTCCAAACACCATTCTATTATATTGATTACACTTTAGCCCAAGTTTGTGCTTTCCAATTCTTAGTTGAAATGCGTAAAAATCAAGAAAGAGCTTGGAATAAATATAATAAATTATGTAAGATGGGTGGAAAATATCCATTCTTGGAATTACTTGAACATGCTCATTTGAGAAATCCTTTTGTTGATGGGAATATTAAGAAAGTTGTTCGTCCATTAATTAAAATACTAGATTCATTTGATGACACTAATATGTAGTTAATAGTAAAAGACAAATAAAAAAAGCTTGCAATTTGCAGGCTTTTTTAATGGGTTAAACTTATTTTAAAAATTAGTCAATCCACCAAACTTGTTTTCCAAGAATTACACGGATGACATCCCAAATCCAAAGAATTATGAAGCCACCGCAAATTAAAAGGACAACAGCTAAGATTATTCCGACTAAATTATTTTTTGCTAGTGATCTAAATAATCTCATTAAGTTACCATAAATGCCCCAAAAAATTGTAAGTAATACACGGACGATATATGGTAATCCTTCAAGTGCTTTTACTAAATCTTTCATGATACAATTCCTCCACACAATTATTATATCACATAAAATGAAATAAATATTACAAAATTACAATTTTTGTTTATTTTTTAATAGTGTTAAAAAATTAACTGATTGTTGATTTTAAATTTCAAACAATTACTTTGAAAGTGTTCGACATTAGAAAATAACAATTGAAAAAAAGCATTATATTATTTATAATATAAATCGAGTAAAGATACTTTTATTTGCTCAAGAAAGGTAAGAAAATAATGACTAATAAATCGTTTTTTTCCGCTTTTAATAAAGAAGATAAAATAGTTTTTATTATTTCAACTTTATTTTCGGTAGTTACATTATTAGTTTTATTAGTTTTATCGATTTGTCATGTTACTAGTTATTGGCTGGTATTAAGTAATTTTATCGGTTATGCCGTTGGTGTAATTATGCATTATTTAACGGTAATTATGATAAATAAAAGTCAAGTGGAGAATTATAAGATTGTAGTAAAAAATTTATTTGCTACTCGTCAATTGGTTTATATCATTTCTTTAATAGGAGTATTCTTCTTTACCCGTGATATATGGCCAATTCTTTGTTGCTTACTTGGAATCTTATCAATTAAGTTTGCTATTTACTTATTGTTATTAAGGAGAAAAGGTGTTAATGAATAAAGTTTGGGATTACATTGTCAATAAAATGCCTGGCGAATTAATAGTTTCACTAATCGTTATGTTAGTGATTGCTATTTTTGCTATAGTTTTAGGACATGCAATTAAGAAAGCAGATCCAACTAAAGCACCTAAAGGGTTAGCGTTTGTGGCTGATTTTATTGTTGATTTTTCTTATTCCACAATTCGAAAAAATCTTGGAAATGTTTATGACTTTGTTGCTCCATATTTTATATTTTTAATTTTCTATGTTCCAATGGCGTTTATGTCGGGATTATTAGGATTAGCTTCGCCAATGACTTATTTTACAATTCCATTATGTTTAGCATTTGTTAGTTGGCTAGGAATTCAAATATCCGCAATTAAATATCAAAAATTGGATTACTTAAAAAGTTTTACTGATCCGTTACCACCATGGTTACCAGTATTTATTCCTATTAATATATTATCTAAGTTGTCTCCGTTATTATCGTTATCTATTCGTATGTTTGGTAATGCCTTAGCGGGATCAATATTAATGCTTTTAGTATATTGGGGAACAGGATTATTAAGTAATGCGTTATTCTCGTTTATAACCCCATCAGCGTTTAACATTTTTGGTGTTATAATTGCCCCAGCCTTACATGCATATTTCGATGTGTTTGGCTC
>CAKPAV010000333.1 GCA_934133115.1 uncultured Bacilli bacterium | reverse complement strand
TGCGATAGCGCCAGAAATAACCGCTAACATACTTTTAGAAGCATCGCTTACCATAGTTAATTTAAAATCAAATGTTTGTAAAAACCATATCGCAATTGTGGCAATTAATATCACTGTAAAAGCACGTTTTAAAAAATCTTTTACTTTTTCCCATAATAATTGTCCAACATTTTTCATACCAGGCATACGGTAATTTGGTAACTCCATAACAAAAGGTATAGCCTCGCCTTTAAATACAAATTTTTTTGATAAAAACGCTACTAAAACACCGATTAAAATGCCTAAAATATATAATCCAATTGTCACTACCCAAGCCCATTTTTTAAAAAATATTACTGATAAAAAGCTATATATTGGTAATTTAGCTGAACAACTCATAAATGGTGTAAGCATAACAGTCATTTTACGGTCACGATCAGAAGACAATGTTCTCGTTGCCATAACACCAGGAACCGTACAGCCAAAGCCAATAAGCATTGGAACAATTGATTTACCAGATAAACCAATTTTACGCAACATTTTATCCATAACAAATGCTACACGTGCCATGTATCCACTATCTTCTAGCAAAGATAAAAAGAAGAATAAAACAACAATAATTGGAAGAAATGAAACTATACTACCAACACCTTTAAATAATCCATCTATTACTAAAGATTGAATTACTGGCTCTACATCCCATTTAATAAAGGCATTAGATACAACATCACTTAATGCTGTTATACCAGTATCTAGAAGTTTTTGTAAAGCCGCACCAAATACATTGAATGTTAAAAAGAAAACTAGTGCTAAAATTAAAATAAACATTGGAATTGCTGTATATTTCCCAGTTAAAATCTTATCAATTTTTTGACTGCGAATATGTTCTTTAGATTCATGTGGTTTATAAACACACTCATCGCAAACTTTTTGAATAAAACTATAACGCATATCCGCAATTGCGGCACTACGATCTAAACCGCGTTCCTCTTCCATTTGTTTAACAATGTGTTCAATCATTTCTAATTCGTTTTGTGACAAATTTAAACTATCAATGATTAATTTATCATTTTCTATAACTTTTGTCGCTGCAAAGCGAAGAGGAATATCTGCTCTTTTGGCGTGATCTTCAATTAAATACATAATGCCATGAATAGCGCGATGAACTGCACCATTGTGTTCAGATTCGTCACAAAAATCCATAACGGCAGGTTTTTCTTGATAATAAGCTACATGAATTGCATGTTCAATTAATTCGCCAACACCTTCATTATTTTTAGCCGAAATAGGAACAACAGGTATTCCTAACATTTTTTCCATTTTATTTATGTCAATATATCCGCCATTCCCGGTCATTTCATCCATCATATTAAGCGCTAAAGCCATAGGAATATTTAACTCCATCAATTGAAGTGTTAAATATAAATTTCTTTCAATTGCGGTAGCGTCAGTAATATTAATTATACCTTTCGGATGTTCATTTAAAATAAAATTTCTTGAAACAATTTCTTCATCACTATACGGCGATGAATAAATTCCTGGCAAATCTGTTACTAAAGTATTTTCATGATTTAAAATAGTCCCACTTTTTTGATCAACAGTAACGCCTGGAAAATTACCAACATGTTGATTCATACCAGTTAGTTGATTAAATAATGTGGTTTTTCCACAGTTTTGATTACCCACTAAAGCAAATGTTATCTTTTCATTTTTATCTAGTGGATGCTCATTAGTGTGATCATGATATTTTCCATATTCACCAAGTCCCGGGTGAGTTTCTTTAATAACTTTTTTATTATCCTTTTCTTCATTGTTTTTAATATATGGCTCCGTTACTTCAATTTGTTTAGCATCATCAATTCTTAAAGTAAGTTCATATCCATGAATTCTTAATTCCATTGGATCGCCCATCGGAGCTAATTTTTCTAATTTTAATTCACTGCCAGGAATAATTCCCATATCAAGAAAATGCTGTCTTAAAGAGCCAGTAGCACCAACTGATATAACTTTAGTTGTTTGACCAGGCTTTATCTCATTAAGTTTCATGATAACTCCATCAATCTTAAAAATTTACATTTATGTATAAATGTATTCGATTTCTTTTCTATTATACATTATAGATACAAACATTAATAGAATTTTCAAAACAATTACAAAAAGGAAGCCAAAATTGACTTCCTTTAGAACTATTAAATTAGTAATTAATAATTATTTAGCTGCTAATGCTTGAGCAACAGAAACTGCAACTGCAACAGTAGCACCAACCATTGGGTTGTTACCCATACCGATTAATCCCATCATTTCTACGTGAGCTG
>CAKPAV010000332.1 GCA_934133115.1 uncultured Bacilli bacterium | reverse complement strand
TCTTCTAGAGTTAATTTCATAAAAAAATCCTCCTTTTCATTTTACCCTATTTGGGCAAAATTTTGGGGGACATTTCAATTCGTATGGCAGGGGCGGCAGGAATCGAACCCGCAATAACGGTTTTGGAGACCGTTGCTATACCATTTAACTACGCCCCTAATGACTCGAGTCTAGAGACTACGAGCGACTTTGTTAACTAAGCCCATATCGACTTTGCCAGCAAAGTTTGCTTTGAAGTGTTTCATAATAGAAGGAATTGATTTGTCTTCTAATTTTCCAATTTCTTCTTTTATTTCATCTTCTGATAACATCTTAGGTAAATAAGCCTTAAGAGTGTTTTCTTGCACTTCGATTGCGCTAACACGATCAGGACGATTTACTTTGATAAATCCATCTTTTTCGTCTTGTAATTCTTTAAGAGTTTTAGAGATAATTGCTACTAAATCAGCATCAGAAATTTCTTTTCCTTGGGCCTTTAATTCAATGCTCATAAGATTATATTTATTAATTACTACAGATAATGCTGCACGTGCTTCTTTATCTTTTGCTTTTAAAGCTTCCATGCTTGCTTTCTTCAATTCATTAATTAACATAACGCTCACCCCTTAAACGCATATATAATGATAACACATTTTAATTGTTTTTCAAGAAAAATTATTATTAGTCTATGATAAAAGTAGTTTTATGCATCGAAATTGCTTATATAATACTCTAATAACTCATCATATTCTTTTTCTAATTGTTTTTGTTTTGTTTCTAATTCTTGCATTTTTTTAGAGTCCATATAGTTTTCTTCTAAAAATTGGGCGTTTTTTAATTCTTGGATTTTTGTTTCTAAGATTTCTAATTTTTCTTCGCATTTTAATTTGGATAGTCCAGAACTCTTAGTTTTAATAATTACTTTCTTTTCTTTTTTTTCTTTGACTTCGTTAGAGAAAAATAAATCTTTTAAATCTTCTTTTAAAGAGGCATAATTGCCTTCTTCTAGATATGTTTTATGATTACTGATATAAAGTATTCTATTAGCTAAAGTATCAACAAAGTAACGGTCATGAGAAACTAATATAATTGCTCCGCCATAACTTTCTAAAGCATTAATTAAAGCTTCTTTAGCAATTAAATCAAGGTGATTAGTTGGTTCATCTAATAGCAATAAATCGTAATTGTTTAAAACTAATTTTGCTAATATGAGACGCATTTTTTCTCCACCAGATAATACTTTAACTATCTTAAAAACATCATCATCATGAAAACCGAATTTTCCCAAATGGTTACGAATTTCTTTTTCTAACATATTTTCAAAAGAATTTTGAATATATTCAATAAGTGTGTAAGAACAATCATCTAAACTGAAATCATTTTGCGCCAAATAGCCAATGTTTAATGGCCTTAAAAAATCAATAGAACCGCTTAATAATCTAATTTGATGCATAATGGTTTTTAAGATAGTGGTTTTGCCGCATCCATTATCGCCCATAATGGCTAAATGGTCATCACTAAAAAGAGTTAAATTAACTTCATCAAATAGAGGCTTATCATAACCGAAAAGGCAATTAGTAAATAACATAATTTTTTTGCCTTTCAAACTATCTCCTTGAAAAGAAATTTTTAAACTATTTTTTGCCTCATAAGGTTTATCAATTATTTTCATGTGTTCCAGCTTTTTTTCGCGATCTTTAGCGCGTGCTACAAAGCGAGGTTTAGGTTTAAAATATTCAATAAATCTTTTGAGTTTTTCGATTTCTTTTTGTTGTGAATTATAGTTTTTAAGTTGAAGTTCGTATCTTAATTTCTTTTCATTTAAATATTGATCGTAATTGCCTTTATAAATATTTAATTCTTTATTCTCAATTTCAAAAATTCTATTAGCTAAACTATTAATAAAATATCGGTCGTGAGATACGAACAATATAGTACCAGGGTAGTTTTTCAAATAATCTTCTAACCAGTCAATTGTGGATATGTCTAAGTGATTAGTTGGTTCATCAAGTATTAATAAATCTGGTTTTATAAGTAACAATTTGGCAAATGCCATTTTAGTTCTTTCTCCACCAGAAAAAGATGATATTTTGCGATTAAAATCTTCTTTTTTAAAGCCAAATTTTAATAAAATCATTTCAATCAAATAATGATAGTCATATCCGCCATGTGCTTCAAAATAATTTAGTTTTTTAGCATATTCATTGTGAAGATCTTCGTAATTTGGCTCTAAAGCTATTTTATTAGCTAATAATTCTAGTTCTTTTTCTCTTTTTATTTGATCTTTAAATACATCAATAGCTTCATCATAAAGAGTGTTAT
>CAKPAV010000331.1 GCA_934133115.1 uncultured Bacilli bacterium | reverse complement strand
CTAATGAACAATATCAAGAATTAATTCGTAATCCTAATGCACCATCGATTAAAATTAGTTATGAAACTATTATGAATACTAAATATGTCATGTTCCCTAATTCTGACTATTACAAAATGAATGGTAATAAAGCTGATAATATGCGTAATGATAAAGATTATTTAGAGACAGTGTTTAACAATAATAAACGTGTTATTAACTTAAAAGTAAGTGGCATTATTAAACCAAAAAAAGAATCAGTAGGAAAAGCAATATCGGGTACTGTGGCTTACCGCTCTAGCTTGATTACAAATATGATAGGACGTATTAATGATTCGGAAGTAGTGAAGTATCAAAAAGAACATCCAACCATTAATGTTTTTACAGGTAATGAGTTTACAAATAGAGAATATAATAAGGTAGATGTTATCAATTATTTGGAAACTATTATCGATGATGAAAGTAAAAAGAGTAGTTATGCTAATTACATTTATGATGGATTAGGTAGAGACTATATAAATTTATTTGAAAGTAATGATGAAAGTAAAGTAAAAACAACTTTAGCAGTTCTTATTTACGGCTCAAAAATGTTTGATACTTATCAAGAATCAATGGAATACGCTAATAAATTATATGAAATGTATGTATTAGGTAAAACAGATTCTACATATACTGATAAATTGATTGAAATATTAGTTACTTCAACTTTAAAAACTCAACTTGATGATTATTATGATAAAGAATCTTACGAAAAAAATTTAAAAACATTAGGTGTTTGTGATTTATCTTCTCCATCAAGAATTGATTTATATGCTTATGATTTTGCTAATAAAGAAGCAATTATTAAAATGATTGATGAATATAATGAAAATTCTAAAATTGCATTGGGTAATGATGAAAATGTCTTAAATTATACTGATTATGTCGGCTTAATTATGTCGAGTGTTTCAATGATTATTGATATTATTTCTATTGTGTTAATTGTATTTGTTTCTATTTCATTAGTTGTATCTTCAATTATGATTGGTGTAATAACTTATATCTCAGTATTAGAGCGAATAAAAGAAATTGGTATATTACGCGCAATCGGAGCATCAAGACGTGATATTAAACGTGTATTTACCGCTGAATCAATCTCTATTGGTTTCTTCTCAGGAGCGATTGGTATAATTGTTACGGCACTAATTATTATCCCTGCTAATATCATCTTAAAAGGATTAACAGATATTTCTAACTTAGCTGTCTTACCACTTGGCGGGGCGATTATATTAATTGCTATATCAATGTTAATGACTTTAATAGCAGGATTAATTCCAGCACAAATTGCTAGTAAAAAAGATCCAGTTGTAGCATTAAGAACTGAATAAAAGAAAAAAACTCAGGCAACTGAGTTTTTTTATGCAATTTTAATATAAATTAAATTATTAGTAATTGGATGAATAAATTTTACTTCTGCACAAGTTAAACATAAAATATCGGAAGTATTATCAAATCCATAAAGTTTATCACCAATAACAGGATGAGAAATACTAGCAAAATGCAAGCGAATTTGATGTGTTCTACCTGTTATTAGATGCGCTTTAATAGTGGTTTTGTTTTCTTTTTCATTAACATTAATAATTTCATATTCGGTAATACTAGGTTTTCCTTTTTCATCAATAATACGCTTTTTAGTATCATTAGGATCTTTTAAAATAGGTTTATTAATAACTCCATTTTCTCGAATTATGCCATGAAGATCAGCAAGATAATATTTATCAATTTTAACTTTGCTCATAAGCGCGTGAATATATTGATGTTTAGCAAATATAACTATTCCATTAGTTTCATAATCTAGCCTTGTCACAACATGAATTTTGCTTTTGATATTATGATTCAAATAATAATTACTAACATCACTAGCTAAATTATTATTGAAATGTCTAATTGTCGGGATAGTGGCAATATTATGTGGCTTATTAACAATTAATAAATAATCATCTTCATAAAGAATATTAAGATCATTTTTAGAATTTCCATACACCTTATTTTCTTCAAATAAATTAAGCTCAATTTTGTCACCTTTTTTTATATTTGACGATGAAAATGCTTGATTATTTATTTTAACTAAATCATGATGGTGATATAAAAAACTTGCTAAATCATAAGAAAAACCAAAACCGCATAATGTGGAAATAAAATCATTATCACAAGTAGCAATTTTGGTTATAATCATATTATTTTTTCTTCTTTCCGTAAGAATATTTACGAGCGTAATCTTCTTTAGTTATTTGTCTTGTACGAGCAATAGAGAATGCTTCATCAGGAATATCATCAGTAATAGTGGAACC
>CAKPAV010000330.1 GCA_934133115.1 uncultured Bacilli bacterium | reverse complement strand
AAGATAAAGATGGACAAGTTAAACATGTTTATCAAACTTCTTGGGGTGTTTCAACTCGTCTTATTGGCGCGATTATTATGGTACATGGCGATGATAATGGCTTGGTACTTCCACCGCATGTCGCTCCAACACAAGTTGTTATTATTCCAATCCAACAAGCTAAACCTGGAATAGTTGCAAAATGTCAAGAAATTAAACATCGTTTAGAAGAACAAGGCATTCGTGTTAAATTTGATGATTCTGATCGTACACCAGGATGGAAGTTCTCCGAATATGAAATGAAGGGTGTACCACTAAGAATTGAACTTGGACCTCGTGATTTAGAAAAGAATCAAGTCGTGCTATGTAAACGTAATGATGGCGCTAAAGAAATTTGCTCTATTGATGATATTGAAAAAGAGGTTAAAAATAAATTAGAACAAATACATAATGAAATGTATCAAAAAGCTTTAGATCAATTATTACATAGTGTCACAGAAGTTCATACTTATGATGAATTAAAAGAAGTTGTTAATGTTAAAGGTGGCTACGCTAAAATGATGTGGTGCGGCGATGAAGCGTGTGAAAACAAAATTAAAGAAGATACTAACGCAACATCAAGATGTATGCCGTTTGATCAAAGACCATTTGGAGATACATGCCCAATATGTGGGAAAAAAGCAACAAAAGTTGTCTTATTTGCTAAAGCTTACTAAAAAATATTGCTAATTTAAGCGAAAGATTTGCCTGTTGAAGCAAAAAAACTTAATAATGAGTTGTAAAAATAATACTTATGTGTTATCATTATTAAGTCTTTGGAGCAATACCCAAGTTGGTGAAGGGGCGTCCCTGCTAAGGACGTAGATCGGGTAACTGGTGCGAGAGTTCGAGTCTCTCTTGCTCCGCCATCACATAAATTATAAACATCCTATGGTTCGTAGGGTGTTTTTTTTTGTGCCTTTACAAAATAAAAATGGTTCGGCTTTTTTGCTTGGAATAGATTGAATTAATCGAATACCTTTTGTGTTTTAAGCATCTTGCATATAGGCTTTGCTATCTGCAAATTGTAATTTCAATTGACTACAATTTGTAGCCAACTCACTTCCTTCTTTTTTTAATCTTGTTTTTAAAACGCTCCAATATTTTCTTGAATTTTGACTATCTATCAACGCTTCAATTACATCGACTATAGAAAAATACCAATCTTCTTTTTCAGCATTCCATTCAGTTCTAATTTCCTTATCTTCAAAAGTCTTAATGTTTGGATAAATAAAGAATTAAACTAATCATGACGAAAAACCAATGAATATGTTATACTACTTTTGGTGATTTATTTGAAAAATATTATTTTTAGTGATGTTGATGGTACTTTGTTAAATTCAAAACATGAAATTACCTCCAAGACATTGAATATTTTAAAAGAAAATATTGCTAGTGGAACTTATTTTGCTATTGTTTCTGCTAGAAGTCCTTCGGGTATATATCCGATAGTTAACACTTATAATTTGAAATGTTTTATAATTTCTTATAGCGGTGCACTTATTCTTGATGAAAATAGAGAAGTTATTTTTAGCAAAGGTATGACAAAGGAAAATGCTCAAGTCATACTTGATTTTATTGAACATAATAAGCTCGATTTATCCTGGTGTGTTTATTCCATGGATGATTGGATTGTTAAAAGTAAATTAGATCCCAGAATAATAAGAGAAGAAAAAATTGTTAAAGCCAAATCAAAAGAAGGAGATTTATCATTTGTTACAAATAACATTGTAAATAAGATTTTATGTATTTGTAATCCGGATAAGATTTTAAGTATTGAAGATGCACTTAAAAATAGATTTCCTGATTTTTCGATAGTTAAATCATCACCTATTTTATTGGAAATAATGGAAAAAGGTATAAATAAGGCCGAGGCAATAAAAATATTATGCGATAAGTTAAATGTATCTTATTCTAACACTATTGCTTTTGGAGATAACTATAATGATTTAGAGATGCTTAGGTTTGTTAATAATGGATTCTTGATGGGAAACGCTCCTGATGAGTTAAAAAATGTTTTCCCTAATCATACACTTAGCAATGATGAAGATGGCATTTATTATGCTTTAAAAGGACTTGAGAAATATGAATGATTACACGATTAGTTTTGATAATGAATATAAAGGACGATTTACTGACCAAATAAAAGAAAAAGTATCAACGCTTTTAAATGGCTTATTAGTGTTTGTTATTATTTTGTTTTCTGGATTATATATTTGCTTTTTTCGATTTTATTATGTTAGAAATTGGGAAATGGCTGTCGGAACAGTATTAATAATAATAGGCATGTTAGGAATTCTTATTACACCTATTTAT
>CAKPAV010000329.1 GCA_934133115.1 uncultured Bacilli bacterium | reverse complement strand
CTTTAATTTAGTAGGTAATGATACTTTATCCTCGATAATCATGAGACTTTCACAATATAATATTAAGTATTATGTTAATGATAATTATATTGGTACTTATTCTGGCATTTCACAAAATTGTCCTTTGGAAAGCTATTTAGAAAAGATAAATGATAATTATGTTTTAACATTTACAAATATTGATAATTTTGATTATGTTGGAGCTAATCCTCCATTTGTATTTTTTAAAAGTAAAATAGTTCAATTAGATGATAAAACAATTGATTTAATTAATAAACTTTATAGATATAATGTAAACTCAATAACCATTCCTCAAGATAAAATAGATACTTTTAAAAATGGACTTCTTCCTAAAATAAAAAGTGAAATTAAAATTGATGATAATGTTGCTGGAGAAATAGTAATTGGTAATAAACCAAAAGTTAAACTATATTTTGATTCTAAATATGATGGAATAATTTGCAATATACTTTTTAATTATGGTAATAAAGAATTAAATTATTTTGATGTTGATAAAAATATTATTCGTGATGAAGAATTTGAAAATCAAGTAGTCGAAGATGTTTATTCATACAATTTTAAAAAAGATAATAAACGTTTTATTATGGATGATATAGATTATATTGGAGCTTTTATCGAAGAGGACATGATTTCTTTAGCAAAAAACTATGAAGTTTATTCAACAGAAAATTTTAAGAAAAATAAAATGATTAAAACATTAGTTAAATCATCATTTTCAATTGGGCAAGATAATATATTAAGTTATCATTTTGATTTAAATGGTATATCAGATAAAGAAATGAATGATATGATTAATAGTTATAAAAATAAAAAGAAATATTATAGGTTAAAAAGTGGAGATATAGTTAATTTAGAAAATGATGAAAATTTAAAGGAACTTAATAGTTTACTCGAAGATATGGATATCAATGGAGTATATTCAGGAACTATACCAAAATATCGTGCAATTTATTTATCTAGTTTAAAAGATAATAAATATTCAATAATTGAAACAAATAATTTATTTGATGATTTTATTAATAAATTTAATCAATATAAAGATGCAGAAATTAAGTTTTCTAAAAAAGATTTAAGTATTTTAAGAGATTACCAAATTACTGGTGTTAAATGGCTTTATAATATTTATAAATGTGAACTCGGAGGTATTTTAGCCGATGAAATGGGACTTGGTAAAAGTATTCAATTTATTTATCTTTTAAAAGAGGTTATTAAAGAAAATAAAGATGCAAAAATATTAATTGTTTGTCCTACATCGCTAGTATATAACTGGCAAAAAGAGTTTGAAAAATTTGGCCAAGATGTATCAATTAAAGTTATGTATGGTCATAAAGAAAAAAGACATAATGAATTAAATAATATTAAAGAAAATGTTATTATTACTTCATATGGACTTATCCGTGAAGATGAAGAATACTATAATAAATTAGATTTTGAGGTAATGGCTATTGATGAGGCTCAAAGTATTAAAAATGCCACAACAGGTATTACAAAATGTGTAAAAAAGATTAATGCTAAAGTTAAATTTGCTTTAACCGGTACACCACTTGAAAATAATGTTACAGAACTATGGAGTATATTTGATTATATTATGCCTGGATATTTAACTAATCTAAAAGACTTTAATACAAAATATGGTATAAAAGATATAGATGAAAAGTCCACTAAAGCATTAATTGATTTACAAAAACAAATTGCACCATTTATTCTTCGTAGAAAAAAATCAGATGTATTAACAGAATTACCACCAAAGATTGAAAATAATATTTTTATTGACTTGAATGAAAAACAAAAAAGTGTTTATGCAATGGAAGTTAAAAAAACCCGTAAAGAGATGGATGAAATTATTGAAAAAGAGGGTTATGATAAAGCAAGATTTAAAATTTTACAACTACTTACTAAATTAAGACAACTTTGTATTGACCCTAAAATAGTCTATGAAAATTATACTGGGGAAAGTTCTAAAATTACAGAGGTTACAAAAGTTTGCAAAGAGGTTATTGCAAATGGGCATAAAATACTTTTATTTTCTTCGTTTAAAACCGCTATTGATATTTTAAATAGAGAGTTTACTAATGAGGGAATTTCTACATATGTAATTGATGGTAGTGTTGGTGCTAAAAAAAGAAATGAACTTGTTGAAAAGTTTAATAATGATGATACAAATTGTTTCTTAATTACGATTAAGTCTGGTGGAACAGGTCTTAATTTAACTAGTGCAGATGTTGTAATTCACTTAGATTTATGGTGGAATCCTCAGGTGGAAAATCAAGCTACAGATAGAGCTCATAGAATAGGTCAAAAAAACACTGTTGAAG
>CAKPAV010000328.1 GCA_934133115.1 uncultured Bacilli bacterium | reverse complement strand
ATGGAGAGAATTTCCGTGTCTCTATTAAGGATCAAAATATTAGCCAAGAGCAAATCATTATTAAAAACAAAGATGGAGTATTTGTTTTAACTCCAACTTTAAATCAAGTTTATAAGTTCAATAGCGGTTGGCCGACAAATTCACCAAAACCATATTTATACCAATCTATATTAAGTGGTTTTGAAACAAAACATGATATAAAAAAAGTTGATGATGGTTATATTTTATCTACAAATCCAACTTATAAAAATAATCCAACTTGGATTAAGCAAGACACAAAACTCACTAGTGATTTAGCTCCACAATATATTAATATTTATGGCGCTAATAACGAAGCATTAGTGAAAATTAATTTCTCTAAAGTTGATTTTAGTCCAAAATTTGAGGAAGGATATTTTGAAGTAAAAAATAATATGGATACATCCAGAAGTAATTTGACTGAAAATACTTCTAAAGGTAATCAAGAATTTCCAATGTATCCAACGGGCGCCAATATTAGCGCTACAATGAAAGAAGAAACAACAAGTACTATTGATGGTAGCGAAGTAGTTATATTAGTATATGAAGGCGAAGATGCCTTTACAGTGGTACAATCAATCATTGAACCAAATAAAGAAATGGTTGTAAGTGAAATAGATGGTACTTTAGAAAGTGTTCTCACAGGTGTCGCATATTCTAAAAACAATTACTTAATTTATGTAGAAAATAATATTAAATATTCGATTTATTCTAAAGACTTGACAATATCAGAAAAAATTGAAGTTGCAGAAGGTATGGAATATAGCATTATGAAATAGTTGTGCTTCGGCGCAACTTTTTTAATTGACTAAGGAATCGCATTTTAAAAAATAAGCAAAAAAAATAGGAAAAATTCTAAAAATTTGTTATTTGGATTATTATGAATATTTCTTTATTATAAAAGCATAAATATTAACATCATTATTTAAACTTAAGTCTCCAGTTAAAATTGGAGATTTTTTTATGACTTTTAAAATATTTTTTCTTTACTTGATTATAATATAAAAATAATTTATATTATAGTTCGAATCGAGGTTATTTTATGGATGAAATATTTGAAAAAGTAAAAGAAAAGAAAGTAAAATATCGTGGCCCAATTTATGCAATGGTTTTTGGATTTGTTATTACTTGCTTTATTACTATTTTTCTTGATACTTTATTTGGCTATATGGCAATTATTTTATTTCCTTTTTTGGTATTACCATATTTTATTGCTATGCAAATGACAATTATGCAACTTGACAATTTGCCATTCAATCGTAAAACATTCAATTCAGCGATGCGTTTAGGCTTTTTTCCTAATTGTCGTATTCCATTTCGTACATTAGCTAACGTTTTGCTTGCTTTATTGATTTATGCTCTTGTTAGTAGTTTGACTTTAGGAATTTTATATTTGACCCCAAGTTATAACGAGTATATTTCTCAACTTATCTTGGTAATTCAAAATTCTGATGCTCAAAATATTTATAGCAATATCAGTGCATTTGCTAATAGTAACATTGAAACTTATAACTTTGTAATGTATTTGACTACTACAATTGGCTATGGTGTAGGATTTATGTTTTTTGTTTATAAAATGTTTCATAATGCTTTATATGCTTTATGCCGTGTAAGTGCTTCGCTTCCTAATGGCAAAGACAAGCCAATATTTAAGGATGTATTTCCACATTATAAAAAGCAATATTATAAAATTGTTTTTAGTAAAGAATGGTATAAGATCATTTTAATACCTCTTCTATTTGCTGGCGGTGTTGTATTATGTTACTTTACTAATTTGTTGAATTTTGCTATTCCAGTCAGTTGTGCTTTAAGCGTAATTGGAATTGCTATGCTTCTTCCAGATTTGTTACTTATTCAAGAAAATACATATGCAGTGATGTTTGATGAATTAAGTGCTAGTAATTTTACCAATATGAATAAAATATATAAGCAAATGCGTTCTAGTGATAATTTAACAGAAGAACAAAAACAAGAATTAGATAATTTCATTAATCACTTAAAAGATGTGATTAATGGAGAGAATAATAACGAAAACAAAGACAAGGACGATAAAGATGATAATGATAAAAATGAGTAGCGCCGCTACTCATTTTTTATTAGTTATAACTGGTTATATTTTGTTGATTTACCTTTGCATTTATTAACAGGATATTTTAAAGCATTTTTCTTTAATTTAGCTAAAACAATATCTTTTATATCTAGATCTAAAATAGTGGCCATTTGGATGCAATAATTTATTACATCGGCCAGTTCTTCTTTAACATTTTCCATATTAAAATTAACTTCATCCCATTGAAAGCATTCTAATAATTCATTTGCTTC
>CAKPAV010000327.1 GCA_934133115.1 uncultured Bacilli bacterium | reverse complement strand
CATCATTAATGCCTTTAAGAGAATTACCATGCCAATAAATGACATTACTAATAGCATCAAATCTTACACCATCAAAATGGAAAATAGTTAAGAAATAATTAACAGCGCTCATCAAAAATGAACGAACTGGATCTTTGCCTAAATCAAATAAGGCACTTCCCCATTGAGAAAAAGCATTTTCTTCGGAATTATATTCATACATACGACTTCCATCAAATTCAATTAATCCATAATCATCAACGGCAAAATGCACTAAAACAAAGTCTAGTATGACAGCAATACCTGCGCAATGCATACGATCAATAAATGACATTAATTGTTTAGGATTACCATATCTTGAATCCACCGAATAAAAACCAGTAGCTTGATAACCCCATGAACCATCAAATGGATATTGCGTAATTGGCATTATTTCAATGGCATTAAAACCATGTGCTAAGCAGTATTCAATGAGATAATCCGCAACTTCTTCATAAGATAAAAAGCGACTATCTTTTTTACCTAACCATGAGCCTAAGTGAAGTTCATAAATCGATAATGGTCGGGCAAAATATCTATTTCGTTGTTTCATATGCTTTTGATCATGCCAAATAAAATCGCTATAATCAAAAATTCTTGATGCACTTAAAGGTCTTAATTCACTAAAAAATGCATATGGGTCACTTTTATCAACATAAATATTTTTTGCATTCAGGAAATGAAACTTATAATTCATGTAGTCTTTTAATCCCGGTACAAATGTTTCAAATACACCATTTGGATCAATGCGTTTCATTTTATTACTTGTTACATCCCAGTTATTAAAATCACCAATAACTGAAACATCTCTAGCTAATGGAGCGTATAAACGAAATACTACTCCTTCGACACCATCTTTAACTACTCTATGAGCACCAAAATACTCATAAGCGGTTATTGATTGTCCATATAGAAATTCATTTAAGTCAAAGTTCATAATTTCACCTCTTGAACTATCTATATTATAAGTAATTTTTTAAGTATTATCTAGAACTATTAACTAAATAGTTAACGATGTAAGCGATTAACAATTTTATTTTTTTAATCTTTACTATTATTTTAGAAAGTATTATTCTATTTAATGTGTCTAGGAGGAAAATTTATGGCAAAAATAATGGCAGTAAATGCAGGTAGTTCATCTTTAAAATTTAAATTATTTGAAATGCCTGAAGAAAAAGTAATTTGTTCTGGTTTAGTAGGAAGAATTGGTAAAGAAGATGCCGAATTTAAATTTGTATTAGGCGATCAAAAAGAAGAAAAAGTTTTACCAGTTTTAACTTATACATACGCTGTCGAATTAGTATTAAAAACTTTATTAGAAAAAGGTGTTGTTGAGCACTTAGAAGAAATTCAAGGTGTTGGCCATCGTATTGTTCAGGGTGGTAAATACTTTAATGATTCTGTTAAATTTGATGATTATGTAGAAAAGAAAGTTGAAGATTTAATCTCTCTTGCTCCTCTTCATAATGGTGCACACTTAATTGGTTTACGTGCAATAAAAGATGCTTTACCTCATGTAGGTAATGTAGCAGTATTTGATACAGCTTTCCATCAAACTATGGCTCCACAAGATTATATGTTTCCTGTTCCTTATGAATGGTATGAACAATATGATATCCGTAGATATGGCGCTCATGGTACTTCACATAAATACTTAGCCCACGAAGGATTAAAGTATGTCGAGAAAAAAGAAAATGTCCGCATTATCACTTGCCACTTAGGTTCTGGTGCTTCTATTACCGCTACTAAAGATGGCAAATGTGTTGCTACTTCTATGGGTCTTACACCATTAGGTGGAATTATGATGGGCACTAGATGCGGAGACATCGATCCAAGTGTTGTTACTTATGTTTGTGAAAAAACAGGTATGACACCAACTGAAATGTTCCAAACTTTAAATAAAAAATCCGGTTTAAAAGGATTCTCAGGTGTTGATGATGACTCAAGAAACGTTTTAAAAGCGATGCGTGAAGGAAATAAACGAGCAGAACTTGCAATTGACTTATGGGTTAGACGTGTTGCTGATTACATTGGCCAATATTACGTAAGATTAGGCGGATGTGATTTAATTGTATTCTCTGCCGGCGTTGGTGAAAATGATGGATATTTACGTCAACGTGTCGTGGATGAAATTTCTGAAGCATTAGGTGTTAAATTATTAGAAAGCCAAAAAAACATTCGTGGCGAAGTAGCGGTTCTATCAACTGAAGATAGTAAAATCAAAGTTATGTTAATTCCAACTGATGAAGAGTTAATGATTGCCCGTGATACTTGTCGTATCTTAAATATTAAATAATTTAATAAACAAAATTTATCAAAAAAGGTGCGAATACACCTTTTTTTTGTTATAATGCTTTTCGAGGTGAAATTATGTTAGATCAAGTAATTTTAGATTTAATAAG
>CAKPAV010000326.1 GCA_934133115.1 uncultured Bacilli bacterium | reverse complement strand
ACAAAGAGCAATTGCTTTAGCTAAGCAAGAACATATAACTCCTCCTGCTCCAGTAATAACAACTACTTTATCTTTCAGATCGATAGTAAATGGTAAATCTTTCTTTTCCATAAAATTATCCTCTCCTTCTTTACAATTTTATTGTACACTTAAGTATAGTCAATATTAATTGCATTTATTTTAAAGAAATATTGCAAAATGTAGATTATTATTATATTATAAAAGTATGTTTAACTTTCAATACCGCGACATTGATTTCGCCCACAAATTAAATGGCCATACGTTGCCATCTGATGACTTTAAAAAGCATATGCACGATTTCTATGAACTAATCTTCTTTGTGAGAGGGGAAGTTGACTACATGATTGAATCAAAAGCAAAGAAATTAGTTCCAAATGATATCATTCTTATTCCTGCTGGTTCATTACACTATGGTGTAGCAAATCAAAATCATGAATACGAACGCTATGTCTTAAAATTCCCTATCAATATTATACCTGAAAGTCTAGCTAAAGAATTACATGAGCTTTCAGGGTTTTCTGGTAATTATTCATTTTTAGATCGTTATTTTAAAGAATTAGATACTATTGTGGATAATTATAAAAAAGAACATGCCTATATATTATTAGTTAATCAACTCATTCGTATTTTAATTGATATGCAAAATAATAATCAAAAAGAAGATGAAGGCATTCAACATAACCGTGTTGTTGCGCAAGTAATTAACTACATCAATGATAATATTAAAAAGAACATAACTCTTAATGACATTTGTGATGCTTTACACTTCTCAAGAGCGCATATTTCTAATGAATTTTCTAAAGTAATGCGTGTAACAGTAATGACTTATATTCGTTATAAAAAAATTATTGCCGCTCATCAAAAAATATTGCAAGGAAATGTAAAAGTTAATGAAGTAGCATATGAATACGGTTTCCAAGAATATTCAACGTTCTATCGTAATTATGTAAAAATCATTGGTAAACCACCATATGAAAGAAATAATTCTAGAAAAAAATAAAAAATCCTTATTATCTAAAAACAACATTGTGTTGCTTTACATATTGCAATATGTTTCTAAAATAGTTGCAATATTTTTTTGATGTCCTTTTATATATAATTAATTGTGTTAAAAGGGCTTACAAATATATTTATATATTTAAAGTCTACTAAGGAGCAAAATATGAAAAAAACATCTAATTTTCCAAAATTCGTATTAGCAGCATTATCTTGTTTCTCATTTATGTTATCTGGTTGCAATAATAACAGTTCTAATAATGATAATGTTACTATTATTTTAAGCAAGAAAAGTACCACACTTGTTGTGGGTGCTGAACAAACTTTAAAAGCTATCACTAGCCCAAAAGGGGTTAAAGTCACTTGGACAAGTAGTGATTCCACTACTGTTTCAGTATCTGACATCGGAAGAATTAAAGCCGAAAAAGTTGGTAGTGCTACAATTACCGCTACAGCGGGAAGTAAATCAGCAGAATGTCTTGTAACTGTTGAAGATATCACTATTACAATATCCATGAAAGAAGCAACCATTGATATTTCTGAAAGTTCAACTCTTCAATTATCCGCTACTGACTCAAGAAATATGGGCGGATATACTTGGGAATCATCAAATACCGAAGTTGCCACTGTTGATCAAGACGGACTTGTAACCGCTAAAGGACAAGGAACTGCTACTATTACTGTATCTAAAGGTAATGCCAGTGATAATTGTGCATTAACAGTAAAAGCGCCTGAAGATTATTATTTATTAGAAAACAAGTCTAATAAGAGTGCCGAACATTATTTACGTTATATTCCAAAAGACTTAAAAGCTGGAGACATTGTATCTGTTTCATTTGAAGTAGAATCTAGTGTTGATGGTTTATTAAGATTTGGTGCTACTACTGCTGAAGATGAAGTATATTTCGTACCAGTTGAAGCTAATGTTAGCAAAACTATCACTATTGATGCTGTTACTGTTACTACTGATAAACCATTTAATATTACTATGGCTAAAGAAGCTACATTAACAAGCTTTATGAGTGGGCCTTATACATTAAAGGTAACCGATTTAGTAACTAAACCAGCTTTAGCTATTAAAACAACTACTCCTTCTAATGTAACTAATAAGACAATATCTACAAAATTAGATGAAGGCGATATTAACCTTGTTGCTGTTGGTGGAGAAAGCGAAGAAACAACTTGGGAATCATCTAATACTGATGTTGCCACTGTTAATAATGGTGTTGTTACTCCAGTAAGCGGTGGTGTTACTATTATCACTGCCAAAAATGGTGAATTAAGTGCTTCTGTAACAGTTAATGTTATTGCATCATCACTAACATTATCTAAATCTAATGTAGTATTAAATTTAGAAAAAGGAATTATTAAAGATACACTTATTGCAACTTTAGAAAATGTTGAAGGTGA
>CAKPAV010000325.1 GCA_934133115.1 uncultured Bacilli bacterium | reverse complement strand
GAATTAAATAAGAAAGTGTTGCTTATTGAAGCTGAAGATTTTTTAGGCGGACAATTAACAAGATTATATCCAGAAAAAGAGATTGTGGATATCGTTGGTATTCCTTCTATTAAAGCAAAAGATTATATTACTTCTCTTGTTAATAAAGTGGAAAATGACCAAAATATAACTATTAAACTAAAAGAAAAAGTGCTCTCCATTGATGAACATATTGTTACTACAAATAAAGATAAATATGAAGCAACATATATTATTGTCGCTATCGGTTTAGGAACTACTACTCCTCGTCCAATGGGATTAGAAGATGAAAATGAATGTAAAAATATTTTATATTCATTACAAGATTTATCAACTTTAAAAAATAAAGAAGTTTTAGTTCTTGGTGGAGGAGATTCCGCTTTAGATTGGACTAAAGAAATATCAAGAATTTCCGATCACGTAACAATCATTCATCGTAGAAAAGAATTCCGCGGTGATTTTAATACTATTAAAGACATTAAAAACGTTATTGTTAAAACACCATTTATTCCTGTTAAAATAATTAAAAATGGTGCTTTGCTTGAAGCATTAACAATTAAAAATGTGGAAACAAATGAAGAAGAAACATTACAGGCTGATTTTGTTTTTGTAAACTATGGAAATATTCCAATGGTTAATACATTCCATTTCCCATCTATGAATAATGGTTTAACAGTGGATAATAACTTCAAAGTTAATGATTATACTTTTGCTATCGGCGATATCGCACGTTACGAAAACAAAAAGAATCGTATTCAACCAGGATTAAATGAATTAAGCCACATATTAGATTTAATTATATAAAACATCTAATTTTTTAAGCATCCAATAGGAACGATATATACACCATCATCTCTTTTATACGCATAATCTCCAATACCTATCAAGACCATCAAAAACTCTGGTTTATTCATTTTTTTATCGTCGATTTTATTTGCAAGCGTTTTTAAATTGCTTTTTTAGTGCAATAATATATAAAACTATTGTATCTTTATCTAAAAAATTAATATTATTAGAGATAATATTCTTCTCTAAGCATTGCATTTGAAATTTGTGTTCCTTGGTTTTAAGCATAAAATTTCATCAATCATTTTACTCGCTCTGATTTTTATTTCATGGGAAATCCTTGCTTTATATTTAGTATAATCACCATAATTGTCTTATAAATTTTCAAGTATATACCAACAATTTTCGGTGATTTGGCGGATTTTTTTTCGGTAATTTGGCTCGTCGTATTAAATTAGACTTAACATGTTTTATTAAAACTACTTATTAATTTTCTAATATCCTGCTTTATTAGAACAAATTATATATAAATAGTTTTTTTCTTATAAAACCTTCACTTCTCTAAGAATTTCATACAATACTTGCGATTTCATCTTGTGTAAGATTTGAATTTTAATTTAACAATTCTATAATCTTACTCTGCATTTTTATAAATTAAAAAAGCTATTAGAAATTAAATTGATGGTTTCATCTGACTCTAATAGCTTTTTTCATGCTTTTATTTTTGTTTCTTTAAATCTAATTTTTTTAAATAAAACTTAGCTATACTTTTTATCGATATATCAAGGAAAATAAAACTTAAAGAAATAATAGCAATAATAAACACATCATTTAATCCTAATATTGTTAACATAAGACAATCCTCCTTTTATTCTGCACATTTAAGTGACTCAACCATATCTATTTTTTTATTTTTATTAGCAACAACAACACTAACAAGCCATGACACACCAAGTGTTATTAATATGCTAATAACATAAGATAAGAAGTTTATTGATAAACTCATTTCATATTCACTTGCTAAGGCATGAATTAAATAGTCAAGCGTCCATATTCCTAATGGAATACCAATAATTGTTCCTAACACTGAAATCCACATATTTTGTGTAATTAATAAATTACCAATTTTCTTATCTTTAAAGCCAAGCACTTTTAAAGTAGACATTTCATGATATCTTTCCATAAAGCTCATTACACCTAAATTATATAACACTACTACTCCAAGAATAACCGCGGCAATGATAAGTAATGTAACACTAACATTCATTAATTCCATAAAAGAATCAAATGATTTAATAATGCTAGACTTACTTTGCGTATTAATAATATCTTCGGTATTAGTAATATTTGTATTGCTTGTATAAACAAGATTAATATGATAATCAATATTTTTAGTCTGAGCATAATCAGTAGTCATAATAATCGATTCGCTCATTGATTTTAAAATGTCTTTAACTACAACCTCATAACTAACATCTTTTCCATATGGAGAAAAAGTAAATGTTTTTCCTTTGCTTAAAGAAAATTCTTTAGCAATTCTTTCACAAACATATACTCCATCATTAGATAGCGTAACAAATTTCATGTTCTGATCAACAAATTTTACTTTATCTTTAGTAATGTTATATAT
>CAKPAV010000324.1 GCA_934133115.1 uncultured Bacilli bacterium | reverse complement strand
AATTTACCTTGATCATTATAAGCATTAATAGTAAAGATCGGCTTATCTTTATCAACTTTTTTACTATTATTTTTCATCGTACCAATATGAATATCTAATTCTAATTTTAGCCAATTGTCTTCAAACATATGTGTTTGAAGTCCATAGTATGTTGTAGCATTTTTATTAGTGTGCATATTTATTCCGCCACCTTCAGTGCTACTATAATATTTAATTGAACTTGCTTTTACGATATTTCTTCCATAAATCATATTTAATAAAGGCGATACACTATCTTGATCCATTGTTGATAATTTAGTTCTATTATTCATATCACCAATTGTAAACTTATTATTAATATTATCTGGAATTGGATAAATGGAATCTCCCGTATTTAACGAACTACTATTACTAATAGAAGGCTTACTACTAGAAGAAACACTACTACTTACTGATGGCTTTGTACTACTAGATGGTTTACTACTAATTGATTCACTATTGCTAGTAGATGGCTTAGTATCGCTAGTGGAAATTACATCTCCGTTACTAGCGGAAGAACTATTTGATAATGGTAAACTTGATCCAGTTTCACAACCAACTAAAAGCAAAACAAACATCATTAATCCAATTTGCTTTTTCATAAAATCACCGCCTAAAATTTAAACATTGCTTATATTATAATCCGAATTTTATTATTAACACACTTAATATTTATTTATTCGCTTCAGCATTTTTAATAGTATCATTATTTACAATACCTACTACATCATCAACTGGTAAAGTAAAAGCAATGCCTTGTCCTGGAGTTTCTAAACCCACATTTTGATATAAAGCATGTAATAAATCTGCTTTTAAATCACGAGGAATTAAAATCATAACGATTTCTTTTTCTGGGTGAATAGTTATATTAAAAATACTTTCTGATTCCTTATTAGCAGTTCCACGTGCTCTTAATATAGTACCACCACGAGCGCCAATCTTTTTAGCTACGTCCATAACTACTTCAGAAAAGCCATTATTAACAATACAAAATACTACTTCGTAATCCATTTATTTTTCCTCCTTCACAATTAATGGGCGATTATTTGCTAAAAATTGATAGATAGCAACACCAATCACACTATTTAATGAAACACTATAAGCAATACCTTTTCCATCGCGGATAGTGGCAAATTTTTCTTCTAGAGTTTCTAAAATTTTCTTAATATTTTCATCTTTTACAATAGAGAATATCACTGCTTTTTCAGCATCCGCTAAACCAAGCATATTAAGCATTTCCGAATTAGCGGTTCCTCTTCCATAAGTTACTAGTTGCATATTTGCTTCAAAATCTTGCAATAAATCAACATAATAATCAGCTTTTTTTCGATTAACCACAGTAATTAATAGTTTTAATTTTTTAGGGGCGATATTTTTAGTTTTGTTATTTTCCACTTTATTCTTAAGTTCTTTTTTCATGATATCATCTCCTATTCAAAATCGATAATTTGTTCATCATCAGCATCTAAGATTCGAAGCATTGCAATCTTCTCTTTTAATTTATTAGTAACGACTGATTTAAAGCCTAATAATTGAATAGTAATGAGTGGAGTCATAGCAACCATTGCTACAATACCAAACGCATCCGTCAATACTTTAGCAGCTCCACTTTCACCATTTAATGCCATACAGGCGCCAATTGCAAATGGTAAGATAAATGTTGATGTAAGTGGTCCAGAGGCAACACCACCAGAGTCAAACGCAATGGCAGTATAAATTTTAGGGACAAAGAATGATAATCCTAAAGAAATCAAATAGCCTGGTATTAAATAATAAAGAATTGAAAAATTATAAATTATTCTAATTACTGATAAGCAAATAGAAATGCCAACACCAACTGATAAAGCAATTAACATTGAGCGTTTTTTAATTTGTCCATCGGTTACTTCTTCAACTTGTTTATTTAAAACGTGAACAGCCGGCTCTGCTAAAACGACAACTAAGCCAATGATAAAGCCTAAAACCGCTAATAAGGTTGGATGAGATGTGGCTAATTGTTCACCTATTTTATAACCAACATTTTTAAACCCAATGTTAACCGATGTTAAGAAAATAATTAAGCCTAAATATGTGTATACAATACCAATACCAATTTGTACTAATTTTTTCTTCGGTAATTTTAAACAGATTCCTTGAATAATAAAGAAGAAAATTACGACCATTCCTAATGCAATTGTTACTTCTTTAGTAACATTCCACAAAGTTACTCCTATTACTGATAACAAATTGCTGCTTAATGAAAAATCTTCTGGAACGTAATTAATAGTCTTTGTATTAAATATTCCTAATACTAATACGGCAAGAATCGGACCAATTGAGCATAATGCTACAACACCAAAGCTATTTTCTGAACTCTTTTTGCCACTTAATACAGAAGCAAATCCAACACCAAGTGCCATAATAAATGGAACAGTAATTGG
>CAKPAV010000323.1 GCA_934133115.1 uncultured Bacilli bacterium | reverse complement strand
CCAAGAGCAACTTGTGGATATTTTCTAGTTGTAATAGCTAAGTTAATAGCTTTTGTTAATCCTGAATATCCGCCTTTTGATTCATGGACAATATCAATATAAGGATATTCTGCTTCAAAGTCAGCAATAATTTGATCTAAACCTTCAGTAATATCTTTACCAAATCCTGTCCAGAAATTAATTTGAATTGGATTATTTTCTGTATACCTTTCTTTTAATTTGCTAATAGAAATAACATTAGGTTCAACAACACTACCTTTTTTAGCATTGGAACATCCTGTTACCCCAAGTGTCATAACACCAATCATTGACATAACACTTAATAATTTAAAGTTGTTTTTCATATTTTTTTCCTTTCTTTATATAAACGCTTAACGCGCTACTAACCTTTGATACCGCTTCTTGATACGCCACGCATAATATATTTTCTAAAACATAAGAAGAAAATAAATAGAGGAAGCGTAACAACAAATGATCCAGCTAACATTACTTCATCTTGCGAACTAAATTCACTAGAGAATGTTGCCATTAAACCATTTGATACGAGTTTCATAGAATTGCCAAACCAAGGATGTTTACCAGAAGCAACTAAGTTTGGCCAAATATAAGCATTCCAAGATCCCATTACTGATAAAATAATAATTGTAACAATTGTTGGCATAGCAATTGGAATCATTACTTTCCATAAATATTTAAAATCGCCATAACCATCTACTTTAGCTGCTAGATATAATTCATTTGGTATTTGTTGGAACGTTTGTCGCATATAGAATATATAGAATACACTAATTGCATGCGTTAATATCAATGCAACATATTTGTTGTCCCAGTTTAGAGCCATAATTGTTTGGAAATTAGTAATAACCATCATTTCTCCAGGAATCATCATAGTGGCTAATAAAACCATAAATATCGGTTCTTTTAATTTGAACTCTAATCTTGCAAAAGCGAAAGCTGCAAGTACTGTTGTAACTACAGTAATTATTGTGCTACAAATACCAACAATTAATGTATTTAAGAAATATTGTAAGAATTCAGATGATCTTCCTGAGCTTCCAATTAAAATAATCTTAAAATTTTCTAAAGTTGGATTTGGAGCAAAGAAATAAGGCATGCCGCGAGAATTTTCTTCTAACATCGTTGCACGGCTTTTTAACGATGTATTAATCATCCAATAAAATGGAATCAACATAAATATTGCCATTATAGTTAAGAATGCATAAAGTAATATTTTTGTAATAACATTAGTTATTTGGTATCTTTTTCTTGCTTTTTCATCAGCAAAGTACATATCACGTTCTACCATACTTTACCTCCTTAATAATGAACTTTCTTTTTACTGACTAAGAATTGCACGCCAGTAATAGCCATAATTATAATAAGTAATATAACTGATCCTGCCGCCGCTTTAGTTAAGCCACCATTTTGTGACCCATCAACAAATTGGTAAATATAACCAACGACAGTTAGCCATTCTTTACCACTACTACCGCCAAAGTTACCTAAGCCATTAGATCCTCCACCAAAGATGGAAATAACACTTGTATAAGCTTTGAATGCACCAATAAATGATGTAATAGTAATATAAAGAATTTGAGGAGATAACAATGGAACAGTAATTTTTCTAAAAATTCTTCCTCTGCTTGTTCCATCAATTCGAGCAGCATCATAATATTGTTTGTCGATGCTTTGAAGTCCAGACATAAATACTAATACTTTGAAAGCTAATCCTGTCCAAATAGTATAAGTTACAATAACTGCAAACATTTCCCATCTGCCACCAGTAATCCACGCTTTTCCTGCTGTGCCTAATATAGCATTTAATAACCCAGTATCTCTACCAAAAATAACTTTGAATACCATACCTAAAGCAATCGAGTTAGTTACATATGGTAAGAAGAATATTGTTTGATATAATCCCTGTAATTTTTTAATACTATTTAAGCAAACTGCCATCATTAAAGAAATGATAATTGTTAATGGCACAGATACTAGAACAAGTAATGCAGTGTTTCCAAGAGCTCTTTGGAAATCAGGATCTCCTAATACATCAGCATAACCTCTTAATGAAGGAAATTGTACATATGAATTTGCAAAGAAATTAATAAGTCCACCTTCATTAAAACTGAAATCTTCCATAAAAGACATTAATACAGCATATACGATTGGGATAATCATAAATACAAATAATGCTATTAATGCAGGAGCTAGAGCAAGAGCAGCTTTCCAACCATCTCTTTTTCCTTCCATTATTTTATCCTCTCTCCTGTTTCTTCAAAGACATATAATCTTTTTGCAGAGAACATCATTAATCCTTCTTGAACTGATGAACGCATTTCTGAAGAAATAATTATTCTTAAGTTTGAAGATTGTTTATCAATATTACCTACAATTGACATATCACGACCAATATGTTCAACATAAGCTACCTTAACAGGTATACGACC
>CAKPAV010000322.1 GCA_934133115.1 uncultured Bacilli bacterium | reverse complement strand
GGTTATTTATATGAAAAAAAAGACAACGATAATGTTAATTACGCTTAGTGCTTTAGCGGGCGCAATGGCTATTAAAAGCCAGCAAAAAGTTGCTAATGCCGAAGGTGAGTTAGTTATTTTTGAAAATGGGAATTTTACAAAAGAAGTAGATAGTTTTGGCGCTAACGGAGCCATTACTGATAATGTATTCCATAATGATGCTAGCGGAAGTGCCTCTAGAGTACTTTTAAAAGAAGCATTCGATTTATCAACTTATAAAAATTTAACAATTACGTATTCTATTAGTGCTTCTACTAGTGATGGAAAAGATCCTTGGGCACAATTTGGAATTGCTAATGTAAAATTATATGGTGAATTTGATTATGTGACTAAAGATTTATCATTAACAAAAAACGAAGCAACAATTAGCATCGATGATTATGTTTCAGAAACAACAACATCATGCACTTGGGGTGGTACACATAGTGCTTCTTTAGATATGACAGACATAAAAGGCTTTTGTATCAAATCAAATGCCACAGTTAGCATTAGTAAAATTAGTGCAGCAAAAAGTGCACCTGTACTTCAAGATGAAAATATTTTTAAAGATGGCACATGGTCTGATAGTTCAGCTTACGCTGATCCTAAAGTTGCCGCGAATTCAATTTTAGAGGATAACATGTGGAAAATTAGGGGCGAAGGGACAAAAATGTGTCGTGTCCTATTTAATAATGCTCTTAATATAAAAGGATATAAACGATTAATTATCAGTTACAAAAATGCTAGTATAGAGTCAATGCAGTTTGGCGTTGGTACCATTGAATCATATGCTTATACATCTGTGCATAAAAGCGTAACTTTGATTAAAGATAGTGCGGATATAAAAACTTTCGAAGTAAATTTAATAGATTATGATGGAGTTGCCTTTGATCAACATCAATGGGCTACTCCAACAGGTAATTTAAATTTAGCAAATGTAATGGGATTTGATTTCGTTAGCGATGGCGGTAATATTGATATTGTTAGTATCGTAGCAACTGCAACTGAAGCAACAATTCCATTTGACCCAACATCAGTAGATAAGTCATTATTTGATAATACTAGTGTTGCAGAAAATGCAGTTGACTTTGGAAATGCTGCAGCTTATAGAATTGAATATGGTAGCAAGAACTATGCATATGTTGGAACATCTGACACTGCTAGTAATTTAAATACTGGTATTGCTACAAGAGTGACAGATGGCGATAATTATGCAATTCAATATAATAAAGCTAATTTAATTAGATATGATAATGCTGCCGCATCTGACCTTACTGGTGCTATGCTTAATGATGGATGGTTAGAATTTGATTTAAATTTCGTAACTGCACCAGCATCTAATAAATTTAGTTTTAGATTATATGATGAAGCATTATATAATGAAAGATATTTTGTTAATAAAGAAATGAGTGTTGAAGGCGAAGTTGGAAGTTATCATACATATCGCATTGCATTGAAAGATTTATCAAAATATTGTTTGGGATCAAGTTGGACACCAACATTTGAAGATTCCTCAAAAATTAGATTAATTAACATGTCAGCAATAAAAGGTATGGGATTTGCCTTTGATCAAGATGTCACTGTTCAAATACGTAATTTACATTATGGATATACACCAGTTGATCATACTATTACAGGCATTGAAGCTACAACCACAAAAACTAATTATAATAGTGGTGAAAAAGTAGATGTTAATACTTTCAAAGTAAATGTTTTATTTGATGATAATACTAAAGCTGAGAATATTTCTAATTTCACTGTTAAAGATATTGGCAAAGTAACTGCAGACAATAAAAAAGTTGAAGTTTCATTTAAACATGGATCTGAAAAATACACTACAGATGTTGAACTATCTATTAATACAGCACGAAGTTTAGTGATTAAAACTATGCCAGAAAAATTAATATATAATGTTGGCGATAAATTAGATTTAAAGGGAATAGTAGTAGAAGCTATAATGAGCGATGAGTCAACTAAAAACGTTGATATTTCTGAATTACAAGTTTCTGTTGATATTGTTTCTCAAGGTGATGAGGAAATCATTATTTCTTATGCTGGCGCTTCAACCACATTTACAATTACTGTTAATTCAAATGGAAAATCTTACGCCGCATTTAATGATAGTTATTTAACTTATGATGAAACAACTAAAACTGCTAATCCAAAACAAGGTTATTTTGTTGGTGGTAATGATGATAATAGTGAAACTCCAACAGCATATGTAGATAAAGTTGATGGTAAATCAGTATTTGTTACAAACCAAACTGTTGACTGGAGAATCTCAAGATTTTTATCAAGTGATGGTGTGCTTGATTTACAAGCGATAAGTGTTGATTATGAAATTAGCGTATTAATCACATATCGTACAAGTAATGTTGCTTCTGGTAAATTCTATTTATTTAATCCAGTTGAAACGAGTTCATGGGATCAAGTATATAGCAATGCCA
>CAKPAV010000321.1 GCA_934133115.1 uncultured Bacilli bacterium | reverse complement strand
ATATAATCTTGATACGTCTTTTTAATTGGATCCAATAGCGGGTAATCTCTATAACTAGTACTAGTTTTAACTGATGTCACTATTTGTCCACCTTGCAGTGTTTTATTTGTTATACAACGCTTTATATATACTTTGTCATTCTTAAAATCAAAATCGCGATGTTTTAAGCCACGTAATTCGCCCATACGTAGCCCATAATCAAATAGCAGTAAGAATATTAACTTATACATTGAATCTTGCTCAGCGCTTATAAATAAGTCAAATTCATCACGTGTATAATAATCAAATTCTTTCTTTTCAACATATGGCTTTTTATATACAAATAGCAATGAATCATTAACATCTGGATTAAGTCCATACGTTCTTAAAAATTTTAAATATGTTTTTGATAAATAAATAATATTAGATATGCTTTTTAACTCAAGTCTATTTATTTGTTTAGAAAATATATCAATAGCAGCATTATCAATTTTACTCACTTTATAATGGCCAAAAAATGTAAGTATTCTTTTTTTATACAAAATCATATAACGATAAGCGCTAGCGGCTTTATATTTATTGTTTAAATAAGTAATAAATAATGAATCTAGTTCTTTACAATATGGATCAATTTTTTTGTTCTTTCCGATATTGCTTTTAATAAGACTAGCTTCATAAATCATAGCTTCTTTTTTATTTGTAAATCCTCTTTTCAATACCTGTTTGTTGCCGATACTTGCTTTTATATAATACTTTAAGCCGTCTTTAGTTTTGTATTTATAAACCGGCATTGTTAACCACTCTCCAATCGTTCAAATAAATCAGCTTGAAAGTAAATACTAACAATAATCTTGTCCATATCATCAATTAATTTTTGTGCCTCAGCCGGCCATTGTTCAAAAGATGATCCATAAATAACATTATTAAATCGGCGCGTGTGTAAGCGTTTGGTATTGTCATCTAAATATTTAATTACTAGTTTCATTACTTTCACACTCTAAAATCATTGCTTTGATTTTCTCATAGTTTTTATTATCTTTGTTGATAGACATCCAGATAATACCATCGCAATTTAAGTAACTATTTTCAACCATAGTTTTTAATAATTCATTATTATTATTTGTCATTGTATCTTTTCTCCTTGATTAATGGCTTAAGTTCTTCATAATGTTTATCTTCCGGCTTAGTAAATGAAAAAAACCTACCATCAATTTCAATACTACCATTTCCAATAATCGCTTTTAGTAAGTCATTAGTGCATGGATTTATACCCCTAAAAATGGTTATAATCTGCCTTAAAATTTTAAATATGTTTTTACGATAGCGACTAAACTTTACATTAGTCACGATATATCTATCATCAAGTATATAACTATTCTCAATCATAATTTCTAATAATTCATTTTGTTGTTGTGTTGTCATTTTTATTTCCTCCATATTTAAAGCCAAACATTTCTTGTGCTGCAAAGCTTCGCATACTTTGCCAGTTAAGCGGTGATGGTGTTAAGTTACTAAACGTTTGTTGATCGTCAAATGAAAGTTTAGCCTTTGCCATTTCATCAAGGAATAGTTTTTTCATTGATGTAGTTTCATATCTACCAGAATAAGACAGTTTATCAATTATAAATACTTTCTTACTTTCGACATCATCGTTAACACCTTCAGTTGTTCCGTTTTGTGCGTATACGTTACACTCTGTATAAGAATACTTATTTATGCGCTTGTAATAGTAGTTATTAACTTTTTCAATTATCTTTTTAATAAAGTAATTAATAAGTGATTGTTCTTGTTTATTTTCGTCACGATCTAAAGAATAATCATCATATTTATTTAATAACCACATACACAAGTATTGCTCTATACTCCATAACTTAAGCGACGTCTTTTTCTTCATCTTGCGTTTATCAAGTAAAATAATAGTTTCAAACGTTGAACGTGTATCAGCATTAAGCCCAACGTTGCGTTGCTCGTCCGCTATTAACTTAAACATTGTTTTAAAACGTATAGTTGAATCATGGCTCCATATTTTAAGTCGTTCTGTAAACTTATCATTTTTTTGATTAACGTTCATTGCTGCGCCATCAGCTTTTTTTACACTGTCTGTGTTGCCGCGTTCTTTACCAATTTCAGTAATTGTATAAAGTCCAACATCAGGAACATAGTATTCATGTGAATCATAGTAATTAAACTTATGACCTAAACGTAAATAGTCATAATTAATAACAACGTTGTAGTTACGTTTCTTAAACTCCTTGATAGTTTCATCAATTGGATCTAAGTGATTAACATTTAAATAATGCTGTTTAGGGTTAACGCCGTCATTAAACATAATTGTATAGTTACTAACTGAATACGGGTTCTTATGAATGTAAAAATAGTAAACTAGCATATAATCCGTAAGTGCATGACCGATAAACTCATCGGTTAAGCCGTCCCACTTGTTTAGCTTAACATACTTATCACAAAAATAAATTGTTGGATTATGTG
>CAKPAV010000320.1 GCA_934133115.1 uncultured Bacilli bacterium | reverse complement strand
ATTATATGGTGAAGAAAGTTATAAAAATGCTGTTGTCCAAATTTATTCTTGGAATGGAACTTTAATTAAAGAACAAACGTTCTCTGATATTGCACCATATGGTGGAACAAGAAGCTCGCCAAGAAATATTGTGGAATACAAAGGTAGTTTATATTTAACTATTTATAATGATTCAGGCATGAACGGAGCAATATTATATAAAATATCTTATGTTGAAACGAATATTGATTTACCATCTAAATCTTATTTGGTTACTGGATCAAGTATTGTTTTAGAAAATGAAAAACCAATTTTAAAAATTCAAGGTTCATTATCGGATTTAACAAAAGAAGACTTTAATCTCACTTTACTTGCGTTAAAAGAAAATTGGGAATACACTCTAGAAAACTTTGATATGGAAATTAATGGTGGAGCGTTTATTGTAAAATATGATTTAAGTAAATTATCATCCCAATATAAATATATTTTCTTCTTTAATAAAGTAGATGAACAAACATATGATGATAGTGGTAATTTAAGAGATGGAAAATCATTTATTGTTCCAACAGAAACTGTAACATATAATGGCTTTAATTATATCGGAAGCGATATTTGGGGGCACGCTGGATTAAAGATACAAGAATATCAAGCTCATGAAGATACAATTTCTTATAACTCATATAGATTAGAAAACATTGATGGTAAAGCAATATTCACTATTAACGCAAATATTGATTTAGAAGATATGTCAAAATTAAAATGTGTTATTGTACGATTTACTTCTTGGGCTAGTAGTTCTTTAGAATACGAAATTAAAAAACTAGATGATGGCTCATATGATGTTTCAATAGATATATCTAATGTGGAAATAGATGGAAAAACCGCTGATAATTTAAATGGTGGATATTTTGTTGAATTAGATACTGATACAATAAAGGATAATAAAGTTAAGTTAGGTGATGGATTAGATCCAATTACTATTGGAAATAGAACTTATTCATTTGAAGAATTCTATGGTAACTTAAAAATAGTTATTGCGAGCGTTAACTAGATTAAAGCATCATAAACTAAAATAATGACTAGTAAGTAAAATTATTAGTCATTTTTTAGTGTTTTTAGACCCATAAACATATATTTTATCACATTAATTAATATAAAAATGTCCGGAATTTCCGGACGTTTTCGAGTTGACAAATACATAAATATATGCTATCTGATGTTTGTTTACAATGAATATATCTAATTTTATTTTAAGATAAAAAGCAAGCAGTGAAGATTTTATCAAAACAAATGTTCTGATAAATGTATTGATAAATGTACCCTTAAATTTAACTAATATTGAAACTATTACGTTATAAATAATATGAAATACTTTAAAAGTTTTTTGGGCTAACTATAAATACGCTAGTAAAAAAGTAAACCTCTATAATATAAGTGCGAATTAATACTACGGGAGGTTTACATGAATAATTATAGTGTTTTTATACAATTATTTCATTATAAATAAAAAACTTCAGCATAACAGGATTGTTTTTCCTCAATATACTGAAGTTTTTAGTAGTAATTAATTGTTAATATTAGTTAGCGCTATTAATAACAATCTTCAAATTGCCCCATAAGTCCTCAAATGAATATGTTTTATCACCTATTGTTATTGCTTCTGGAGCGGTACCTAATGAAATAGAACCATTATCAATAGAAGAAGTTTTTAATGTTACTAGATAACCTTCATTTTTGTCATCAGAGGTTTTTCCACAAATATCTAAATCTGAGATATCTATAGTAACATTAAATGAACCATTACTTTGTTTTTCAATGCTTAATGGACTTGCATTTGAATCAGCCCAGTTACCAGTTTGGAACTTAGTGAATTTAAAGATTAATTCATTTATATCAGCAATATTAGCGTTAGCGTTAATAGTTAATATTGCGCGATTATTAACATTTTCAAGTTTATAAGAATTATATTCAATGGTATTTGTATCAACAATATGAAGCTTTAAATTACCCCATATTTCATCAAACATATATTTACCAGAAGAAATGCTATTTTCATGTGGTAAGGAATAACTAATGCTTTTTGATAATGAGCCATCACCAAGTTCTAATAAATAGCCACCATATAAATTATCACTTGTTTTAGAATCGTATTCAAGATTAGTAATATCTAAATAGACATCATATGAGCCATCATTTAATAATGAATATGTACAAGTTTTATTTTCAGAAGCCCAATTAGTAAACTTTGTTACTTTAAATGTTAATTTCGAAACATCATCGATAAATAAGTATGAATTAACAATTAGATAATCTTTATCATTTTTAGATTCAACACGATAAGAATTATGTACAATTTGTGATTCGCTATATCTTGTTACATTTAATTTTAAATTACCATAAAATTCACCAAATTCATAAATTGATTTGCTAGAAGATGAAGCAACTTTACTTTTAAACATATTGGCATCATTAGTATTTGTTAATCTAACGCTATCAT
>CAKPAV010000319.1 GCA_934133115.1 uncultured Bacilli bacterium | reverse complement strand
GCTAGAACATATTTTGCTAATAATAATTTTTTTGGTGATAATGGAATCATACTTTCTAATAGGAATGTTTGATTTTTATATGAATCCATTGTTCTTCTTGCTCCATAGATAAATGTAAGAAAGAAGGCAATTCCTATTATTATGGCAAATCCTAAATAAATACAACCAGTAAAGAATCCATTTCCAGGATTTAAAATAGCAGCTAATAAATAAACTAATGCAATGACACCAAGTAAAATTGTTTTACTTTTAAATTCATTTATTAATTCCCATTTAATATATTTAGACATTACTAAACACCTCCAAATAATGTTGCTCTATTGTTTTATTAGATTTTATAATTGAATCTTTTGAAGTGTATTCAACTATATTTCCTTGTTTTAAAAAGATAACTTCATCTAAAATTTCTTCTGTATCTTTTATTAAATGTGTGGAAATTAATATTAAATTATTTGGGTTACTACATTTTTTTATTACTGTTAACATCTCATGTTTAATAACTGGGTCTAGGCTTCCTAATGGTTCATCAAGTAGATAAATAGGAACATTTCTTGACAGGGTAAGCATTAATATTAATTTTTCTCTATTACCTTTTGATAATTTCTCAATATTATTATTTATATCTATTCCTAATGCTTGAATTAGATAGTTGCAGCGATTCATATCAAAATCTTTAAATAATTCACAATAATAAGTTATTGCGTCTCTACCTGTCATCGTTTTATATAAGAAATCTTTATCTGGCATAAATGAAATAAATTGTCTAGTTCCATAACATACATCGTAGCCAAAGATTTTAGCAGTACCATATTGTTGTCTTATTATGTGCATAAGTGTTTTTAAAAGTGTTGTTTTTCCAGAACCATTTGGTCCAAGTAATCCTACGATTTTGCCTGGAGTAAGTGTTAAATTAACATTGTTAAGTGCTACGAATTTCCCATACTTTTTAATAATATTATTAAGTTCTATATAATTTGTATTCAAAATATCATCCTCCTATTTTGAGTATAACATATATAATTATAGTACATTTAAAATAATTTGTTTTATGTAAAATTATTTTGAACTTTACATATTAGTTTACAGCATATTTTGACTTATATATGTAAAGTCTTTGTTGTTGAATATGACAATTTATAACTAATTATTATACTTTTCTTTTTTTGGTGCTAAATGTCGAAATATATGTTACAATTATACGTAGTAGTAGAGTACTGTTAGTGAGAGGTATTTTTATAATTAGTGTTTAAATTATAAGTACTGTTTTCATGTTTAAAAAGGAGGTAATTATGAACAATGAAATTAATACTACTATTCCTAATTATAGTAGTGTTGATACTATGAAAAAACAGCCGGATTTAAAGAAAGTACTTTATGTATTAATAGGTGTTTTAGCTTTATTGGTAATTTTAATTGCTGTATTTTTAGTAAATAAGAAAGATATTTCAACTAGAACATTTATGATATATATGGTTGGATCGGACTTGGAATCTAAAAGTTCAATGGGTACTTACGAATTGAATGGAATAGATCCAAAATTAGTAGATTTAGAAAATGTTAATGTTGTTTTGATTGCTGGTGGATCAAAGAAATGGGGTAATGATTATATTGACGTTGATGAAACATCTATATATCAATTAACTGAAAATGGTTTTACTAAAGTAAAGCAACAACCAATAAAAAACATGGGTGATACATCAACATTAAGTGATTTTATAAATTTTGTAACAGATCATTATGTTACTGATAAATATGAATTGTTATTTTGGAATCATGGTGGAGCTATCTTGGGTAGTGAGTTTGATGAATTGAATAGCAATGATAATTTAACACTTGAAGAAGTTTCTAAAGCTTTAGAAAAAACTTCATTTAATAAAAAGAATAAAATAGAAACAGTAATATTTAGTACTTGTTTAAATGGAACAATTGAAAATGCTAATGTATTTAAAGATTATGCTGATTACTTTGTTGCTTCAGAAGAAGTATCTATGTCTGTTAAAGATACGAGTGACTTTAGTTTTATTAATAATGTTAAACTAGAGACTGAGAGTTTAGACATTGGTAAGATGTTTATAGAAAAATATAAAGAAAAAATGAAATATCTTAAAGATGTTTATAAAATCCATGATCTTAGTTATGATATCTATTCTACATATTCAATGGTTGATTTAAATAATTTAAATGATTTGAATAAAGCTGTTGATAACTTTTTTGGAAAAGTTGATGTAGTAAAAAATTATAATGATATTGCTAAAATCAGAAGTAATTTATATCAATATGCATATGTGATGTCTGGAGAGTCTAGTTATGACACGGTTGATTTATATAACTTGGTATCAGAATTAAAGGAATTAGCACCAAAAGAGGCAGAACAGGTTTTAACTGAAATAGAAAAAACAGTTATTTATAATTATGCGACTGATCCATCATCTAGAGGAATGAGTATATATTTTCCTTATAATGGTCAAAGTATAGCACA
>CAKPAV010000318.1 GCA_934133115.1 uncultured Bacilli bacterium | reverse complement strand
TAACACCTTCAGGAACTACAACTATACTTTTATTACCAGTATATCTAGTTGCTATTCCAGCCTTAACAATGAAATCATCTGAGATAATATCACTAGAATTATACAAATTATAATTATCTAATCTTGATTCACATTCAAAGATGCCATGATTATAGATAGATCCATCAGCAGTTTTAATTGATGTTCTTCTTTCAATTACTCCACTGATTAATCTAGACTCATAAGAAATAGATTTGAATATATCTTTCTTGAATTCTACTTTATCTTCTTCAAGATGGTTCCATTCATAGCATTTAATGTATAAATCTTTGCAATAAATGTCATACTCATTATCAAGATCAATAATTATCTCACTAGGTTTATATCCCATAGTCAATAATTTATCGATACATTCTAAAATAACAAAGCTTTTATGTGTTGTTAAAAGTAAAGTCTCTCCATTAACAATAGAAATCTTATTACCTAAATCAACCTGTTGCTTATCAGCATTAATTTCAACTTTAAGACTCTTATTGTAAACTTTAGTAAATATACCTTTATTAAGTTCTTCAAAGCCTAAAGCCCAATAAAGGGCCTCATACTTCATATCCTTTGCAAGTCTTAAATTATCAACATTCATCCTATTAAAGCACCTCGATTCTCTTCAAAATTTCATCAACTACTGTTTCAACATCTTTATTTGTTGTATCTATAACAATATATTCAAGTTTCTTGGTTTCACAAAAATATATCATTCTCTCATATGCCTTTTCACTTTTACTAACTTTAGCAATATCAGAATCATTAATATCCCTTTTCTTAAGGCGAGCTAGTATTGCTTCTGGTGTAGCATATAGAATTACAGTAAGTTTTGGTTTTCCAATTTTCTTTAAGATTAGATTATAAATATCTTTATTATATGTTGTACCACTCCAACAATAATTTGAAACTATATGACGGTCAGTAACAATATTTTGATCTTTGAATTTCTCATAAAGATAAATATTATTTAATCCATAATACCAAGCAGTAAAGTTTCTATTAGGATTAGCATTTACTCTCTTAGCAACTTTCTGATATTGTTTAACCTCATCATCACTATCATCTAGTAAATAATGCAATGGCTTTTCAACAAATAAATATCCTAGTTTCTCAGCAAGCAATTTACATGTAGTTGATTTACCAACTCCATCCATACCCTCAATTGATATATGGTTCATCCTTATTTACCTCCTTAAGTTTCATTAACTCTTTTAAAGTTCTTGGCTCAAAGTCTATTACATCGACTCCAGCATTATATGCTTTTAAGTTTTTGTAATAGTCTTTCATTAATTTATAAGCATAGCCATTATTTTCGGTTTTATTATGGATATGTCCATAAACTAAAAGTCCATCTCTATTGAACTCCATCCAATCCATAAGTGGATAATGACAAACACAAACTTTATAATCGCCATCAATAATTAGATCAATAAACTTGATGGATTCAAATACATTAGATTTCTTAATAGCATCTATCATATCATGGTCATGATTTCCTACAATAAGGTGCTTATGGCCTTTTAAGTTTTTAAAGATATCTATAGTAGATGGATCATCATCTTTGCCTATATCACCAAGAACATAGACAATGTCTGTATCTTTAACTTTATTATTCCATTTTTTGATAATTGTTTTTTTCATTTCATCAAGTGATTCAAATGGTCTCTTACATTTATCAAATATCTTTTGGTCATTAAAATGTGTATCAGAAATATAATATATCATCCGTTAATTCTTACTCCTATTTTTTTCTTCAGCTTTTTTACCTTTAGTAAAACCATCTAATATTTCTAGATAGCCAGACACTCTTCTAATTCTAGTTATATTCTTTGATTTACATTTAGGACAGAAATCAAATACACCAGTTGTTCCACAATCATTACATACATCTTTAGGAAAATTAAAGCCTAGATAATGTACACATGCTTCAACTGCTATATTAATATATTCTTCTAGCGATTCTTCATTACCTAGTGGAGCTTCACCAAGTTCGATATATGTAATACATCCACCATTACATATTTCATGGAATAATCCTTCAAGTTGAATCTTCTTATATCCAGGTAGCCTTGAATCAACATCTATATGGAATGAATTTGTATAATAACCTTTTGTAAAAATATCGACATCTGGTTTATATAGATCTTTATCAAAATCAATGAATCTACCACTAATTAATTCGCCTGATGTTGCAAGTAATGAGAAATTAAGCTTGTATTCATTCTTTAAGAAATCGCAATAATCTCTCATATGCTTTACGAAGCCCAAAGTCATAATATAATTATCCATGCTTGAATAATACTTTGAACCAGTAATAACTTCTATAGCTTCACTTAATCCAATGAATCCTAGTGATAATGTTCCATGCTTGAATACTTCTTCTAAATCTCCTTTAAAATCTTCGCACCATAGATGATAGCTACTATTAGTTGGAAAATCATCAGGAGTTCTTTTGCAAACCTTATAAT
>CAKPAV010000317.1 GCA_934133115.1 uncultured Bacilli bacterium | reverse complement strand
TTATCAATAGCGATACGCTAAAGCGAATGATAATTTCAGGTACTAATAATTTATACAATCATTATCCTGAAATAGACGCACTCAATGTGTTTCCTGTCCCTGATGGTGATACAGGAACTAATATGAATTTAACAATTGCCTCAGGTGCTAAAGAAGTTCAAAATAGAAATGACTCTGATGTTTATTCTATAGCTAAAGCATTTTCTAAAGGATTATTAATGGGCGCTAGAGGAAACTCTGGTGTTATCCTTTCTCAAATATTTAGAGGTTTTTCTCAATCTTTAGAAGGAAAAGATGTTATTACAGTTAAAGATTTATCTGATGCTTTTATGAATGGTAAGGATGTAGCTTATAAAGCTGTTATGCGCCCTGTAGAAGGTACAATACTTACAGTTATTAGAGAAGCTTCTCAAGCTTTACATGATAATCTTCCACGTGCTTCTTCTATAGAAAAAGCTTTTGATATTTTATTAAAAGAAGCACATGAATCATTAGAAAGAACGCCAGACCTATTACCAGTACTAAAAAAAGTTGGTGTTGTCGACTCTGGTGCAGCAGGTTTGATAAAAATATTAGAAGGCTTCCAATCTGCTGTTAAAGGCAAAATGATTGAAAAAGAAACAGTGTCTGCTTTAGAAAAAGAAGAACAAAAAATGGCCGGTGCTAAAATCGAAAATGATGAATTTGGTTATTGCACAGAATTTATCTTACGCCTTGCAAAGAGTGAAGATGAGCATAAGAAGAACTTCTCAGAAGCAAGATTTACTAACTGGCTTAATGCCCATGGTAATTCACTTGTCGTCGTTCGAGATGAAGATTTAATAAAAGTACATGTTCATACATTAACACCAGGAAATATTCTTAATTTTGCTCAACAATATGGTGAATTTGTTAAATTAAAAATTGAAAATATGACTGAACAACATACTAAGTTAGGTGAAGTTGATTTAGTTAATGATGATAAAGGTAAAAAGATTGAAGAAGAACAAAAAGAATACGCAATTATTGCAGTTGCTGCTGGTGAAGGCATAGTTAATATGTTTAAAGATCTTCGCGTTGATTATATTGTCAGCGGTGGACAAACAATGAATCCTGCAACTGAAGATTTTGTTAATATTGTTCAAAATTGTAATGCTAAAAATATATTTATCTTACCAAATAACTCAAACATTGTTTTAGCAGCATCTCAAGCATGCGATGTATGTGAACACGCTAATGTACGAGTAATTCCATCTAAATCAATTCCACAAGGTTTAGTAGCATGTATGATGTTTAATCCAGAAGCTGATGCTGATGAAAATTACGAGCAAATGTGTGAAGCATTAAGTAATGTCACTACAGGTCAAGTTACATTTGCAATTAAAGATACTGTTATTGATGGTGTCGAAATCAAAAAAGATGAATTTATGGGTATGAAGAACAAAGAGATAATTTGTTGTGTCAAAGACAAATTTGAAGCTGCCAAGACATTATTAGATTCAATGCTTGATGAAATGTCTTCAATTGTTACTATTATCTATGGAGAAGATGTTAGTGATGAAGACGCAAATGCGTTTGTAGAAAAAATTGCTTCTGAACACGAAGATTTAGATATTGATGTTCGAAAAGGTGGACAACCAGTTTACTCATTTATTATTGGTGTTGAATAGAAAAAAGGGATTTTTCCCTTTTTTTGGTTATATTGATCAAAAAATAACTTAATTAACGGATTTTTATAGTAACGCTACTATATTATTAGTGGAGGAAAAATTTATGAATTTTTCTAGCTCAGAACGTATTAATTTAGCTTTAGATAAAATGGGCATAGTATCAGTAGAAACATTAATAGAACATTTGCCGCGTTCTTATAATGATTTTCATCTTACTCATGAAACAAATTTGGAGAATAAAGAAAGAGTAGTTATTTTTGCTCGTCTTGTTTCTAATCCGACAATTATCAAAAAAGGAAAATTAACAATTATTCGCTTTTCTGTTATTACTAAAAATAATAACTTTTTTCGCGTTGTTATATTTAATCGACCATATATTTATAAAATGCTTAATTTAACTAATTATTATACAATTGTAGGTACTTTTGATAAAAGCAATATGACTATTAATGTCATGAATATTGTTAAAGGGGAAATACCAGAAGGTGAGAATTTTAAAGCAATATATTCTTTACCTAGTGCGATTGAAAACTATCAATTCGCTAAGATGGTGCAAAAATATTTATTAAATGATAATTATAATATACCTAATATTATTCCTGATTATTTAATGGAAAAATATCATCTTGTATCAAGAAAAGAAGCTTTTAAATTAGTACATATACCTAAAAATGCTCAAGATGTGCATCAAGGATTAAGAACATTAAAATATGAAGAATGTTTATTATTTACATTACAAACACAAATTATTAGGAAAGAAAATAAATCATTACAAAAAAATTCTAAACTAGATATTGATACCCAGAAAATTAATGAATTTATCAAATCATTAGATTATAAATTAACCC
>CAKPAV010000316.1 GCA_934133115.1 uncultured Bacilli bacterium | reverse complement strand
CTCTTTTTTGCCCAGCGGCCATTTCCATCCATAATAAAAGCAATGTGGTTTAATTTTTTCTTAAGTACGAATTCTTTTTCCATAATTGCCACCACCTAACTCATTTATTTATATTATACATATAATGTAGTAATATAAATAGCAACTTTTTTGATATTTTATTAAAATTTTTCATAAATTTCCATCAAAACGAAAAAAATGTTGAAGATATAACTATTTGTTTATCTCCAACATTTAAAATTAATAATTATAAGAAAATTAAATTTCCATTATTTCTTTTTCTTTTTTAGCTACAGCAGCATCAATATTTTTAACAGCATCATCTGTGGCTTTTTGAATATCATTTTCAAGCTTTTTAGCTAAATCTTCTGGCAATTCCTTATCCTTTTTAACTTTGTCATTATAATCACGACGAATATTACGAATTGCGACTTTAGCTTCTTCGCCATATTTTTTAGCAACTTTAACTAAATCACGACGACGATCTTCAGTTAGAGTTGGGAATACTAAACGAATAGAATCTCCATCATTAATTGGGTTAACGCCTAAATTTGCTTCGTTAATTGCGGCAACGATAGATTTAACATCATTACGATCAAATGGTTTTACCACTAAGACATTTGATTGCATATTAGTAATTGAAGCAATATAAGTAATAGGAGTTTTTTCTCCATAATAATCCGCTTTTACTTCTTCTAAAGCAGCTGGAGAAACACGTCCAGCACGTAATGTTGCTAATGATTTTTCAAAATTAGCATGGGCATTATTCATTTCTTCAATACATTCTAAGATTAACTCTTCATCCATTGTTTTATTCTCCTTTTATTATGGTGGTTCCGATGTCTTCACCATTAATTAATTTTTCAATATTTGTAGGTTCATTCATATCAAAAACGCGTATTTCGATTTGATTATCTTTAAGTAAAGCAATTGCAGTTGGATCCATAACTCTTAATTCACGTTTTAGCATTTCATCAAAAGTAATTGTTTTAATAAATTGAGCATCCTTATCTACTTTTGGGTCAGCAGTGTAAACACCATCCACACCATTTTTGGCCATTAAAATAGCATCAGCCTCAATTTCCATAGCACGTAATGTCGCACATGTATCAGTGGTAAAATATGGATTACCTGTACCACCAGCAAAGATAACTACACGGCCTTTTTCTAAATGTCTAATAGCACGACGACGAATATAAGTTTCCGCGACAGCTTTAATCTCTAAAGCACTTAAGACACGACAACCAATGCCAGTCTTTTCAATAGCACTTTGAAGTGCTAAAGCATTAATAATAGTGCCAAGCATCCCCATATAGTCAGCGGTTGATCTTTCAATGCCAATTTGTTTAGCAAGTTTGCCTCTCCAAATATTACCAGCACCAACGACAACTGCAACTTCCATTCCTTTGTCGACCATCAATTTAATAGATGCTGCAACTTGATCTAGACTATAATTTTCTAGAATCATATTATTATTTTTATCAGCAAGTGCTTCACCACTTAATTTTAATAACACACGTTTATATGTATTCATAATACCTCCAATGTTTATGAAAAGAACACTTCAAAAGGAGTGTTCTTTAAAGTTTAATTATTTAATTTGGCTCATTACTTCAGCAGCAAAGTCATCTTTACGTTTTTCAATGCCTTCGCCAACCATGTAACGTACGAATTTAACAACATTAACACCACGACTATTTAAGAATTTACCAACTGTGGTTCCTGGTTCTAATAAATAATCTTGTTCATAAAGTGTTGTTTCAGAAAGTTGTTTGTTAACTTTACCTTCGATAATTTTAGCAACAACTGCTTCTGGTTTGCCAGCTAATTTTTCATCAGTCTTAGCAGCTTCCATTTGAATGGCTTTTTCGTGTTCTAATACATCAGCAGGGATATCAGCTTTTGTGATATATAATGGGTTATTCGCAGCAATGTGCATTGCTAAACCTTTAACATCATCACAAGCTTTATCAGTAACTACTAAAACAGAAATTTTACCTTTCATGTGGATGTAAGTACCAATTGCTTGTCCTTCTGAAGCTTCAACGATTTCAAAACGACGTAAATCTAATTTTTCACCAATTTTAACAGTGGCGTTAGTAAATAAATCTTTGATTTCTGCATTTTCTTTTGCTTCTTCAACAGTAGCAATATTATTGTGCATAATAACTCTAGCTGTTTCTTGAACTAATTCATTAAATGCATCACTTTTAGAAACGAAATCTGTTTCACAGTTAACTTCAATGATAATTGCTTTTCCGCATTTATCACATGCTTTAACAAATGTTAAACCTTCAGCAGCAATACGGCTTGCCTTTTTAGCTGCTTTAGCGATACCTTTTTCTCTTAACCAGTCACAAGCTTTATCGATGTCACAATCGCATTCTTCTAATGCTTTTTTGCAATCCATCATACCTGCGCCAGTACGTTCTCTTAAAACTTTGATTAATTCAATAATTGGTTTTGCCATTTTTATTTTTCCTCTTCAGCTTTTGGAGCT
>CAKPAV010000315.1 GCA_934133115.1 uncultured Bacilli bacterium | reverse complement strand
GTGTTAAATTTGCCTTATCAAATGCCTCACGTAAAGTATGCTCATCAGACTTTAAGAAAAAACTAATCACAAAATTTTTAGTATTATTGTTTGGAATATCAAAAAGTATTGACAATTCTTCTTCCTTGACATCAGGTTCAACATCTTTTTTACGGATTTGTAAAATAGAATTTTCTAAAGTATCCAAATTATTTTTAATAAATTCATAATCAGGCATACCCGAGCTTTTTCTCCACCCGATAAAGATGATGCTAATTTGTTTTTTATTGTTAATGATAAATGAAATTTAAGCAATAAAGCATCTATATTGATATTTTTATTTTCTGCACAATATAAAATATTATCTTTTACTAATTCATTAGCAAAAAGAATGTTTTTTTGATTAACATAAGCAATATTCGCATTTTTCATTACTTTATTATTAAATAAATATAATCCCTTATAATCTTTATCAAAACCCGCCAAAAGATTAAGAAAAGTTGATTTCCCACATCCAGAATCTCCGCATATAAAATACAAACCATAATCTGGTAACTTGAAACTTTTTATATCCAATATCAAAGTATTATTATAATATTTTTTTATATTTTTAAGTTCAATCATTATTCATCCCTCAACATTCTAATTAGATCTAATTTATTAGTTCTTTTAAAAGCAAAAGCTATTGTAAAAATAATGACAATTAAAGAAATTAATAAGCAAAATATTGCCGGAAATAAAATAGAAAATTTTAAGTTCTCTAATAAATATTTTTTAATTATTATATCTGCAATATAACTAAAAGCACTAGATAAAATAAATGAAAAAGTAAAAGCAATTAATGTTATTATAATCATTTCTAATACATATATTTTCAAATAAGATTTTTTATTTTTTCCCATTGAAACTAAGATAGCCATCTCTTTTTCGCCATCAATAATAATTGATATACATATAAATAATAAAATAGCTATATTAGATATAATTAAAATAATCGTGAAAATCATAATGAATAAAGCAATGCTATTTTTAATTTCTAAAAATGATTGATCAATTAAATATGCATTACTTGATATATCAAATCCATTAATTCCTATTTTTATAATTTTATATGCTTTGATAATATCTTCATCTGTTTTAAATTTAATAATCATTTGATAATTAGAAATTATGTCATTTGCTTTAGCTTTAGCAATAATTTCATACACTGTTTTATTTGTGGATGTATATGTGTTTTGCAATATTTTCTTTGCATAATCATAATTATAATAAATCCTTGGAACATTTAATAATCCTACTTCTTTTATAACTTTTGTGATTTTAAAATCGCTCTTTAATTTATACGATTCAATTTTGTCATAAAAATATACCTGATTGGAGAAATCATAGGAAAATGTAGTGGAATTTAATAATTTGTAACATTCTTCGTTTACCACCACTTCTTCAAAACTATTAGTATTATTAAAAGATGGCACAAAAGTAATTCCTTTTATAATTTTGTTATCTTGAATAATATCGATGCTACTTTCTAAAACACAAGACAAATCATAATAATAAGAAAAATCTGGTAAAATTTTTTTTAATGATTCCATTTCACTAATTGAAGGTCGAGATATTTCTTGAAAAGTAAAGATTGTATTCGTGGATTGTTTATTATCTATTTTTGATATCTTAAAAACATTTTTATCAACGAAATTCGTCGTCAATTTGTCTTTGCTATTATTGGCAAAAAGCATTAATGAAGAACTAATAATTAAAAAAAGCATAGAAAAACATTGCGATAATGTAATTAAAAAATACTTGAATTTATTTTCTCTAAAGTGATTTTTAATTAAGATTTTATCGCTCTTATCATTGTTTTCTACCACATTTTGCGTATATTTATTATCTTCATAGTTATATGATAAGTGATGAATTTCTTCAACTTTTAAGCAATATTTATTTAACAAATCCAAATTATGACTAACAACAATAACAAGTGCTTTTTCACTTAATTGCTTTAAAAGATTAAATGTATTTTCACTATTACTTGAATCCAATGCTCCGGTAGGCTCATCAGCGACAATAATGCTCGGATTATTTATTAAAGCTCTAGCAATAGCAACGCGTTCTTTCTCTCCACCAGAAAGATTTATAACTTTTTTATTCCACAATTTTTTATCTAAATTAACTGATTTTAATGTATTCTCAATAGCCTTACGATTATTAATACCAATTAATGAACAAGCTAATTCCACGTTTTCATAACTTGTAAGATTATTTAATAAATTAAAATGTTGATAAATAATTCCAATAGTTCGTGAAATATTAATTTTATCCTTTTTAGGATCTAAATTATTTATTTTTAATGTACCACTATAATCGTTATCTAATAGGCTAATTATATTCAATAAGGTTGATTTTCCTGATCCTGATTCTCCATATATTCCAAACATTCCCCTCGAAGGATAGGAGGCATTAATTTTGTTTAAGATTACACGATTTCCAAAACGTTTAGTAATGTTTTTTAAAACAAGCATAAAAAA
>CAKPAV010000314.1 GCA_934133115.1 uncultured Bacilli bacterium | reverse complement strand
TGTTACTATTGAGTCAGTTGAAACTAAACATATCTCTAATAGTCGTAGTTATTTTGTTTATTCTCCTTTAGAAAAATTCTTTTATTCTGGAGACACATGTTTATTAAATAAGAAAGCAAAACAAATGCTTTTTGCAGGTGAATTAGATACTCTCTATCATGAAGTTAGCGATAAAGACTCTAACTTTCATATTGGATTAGATACAATGTGCAAAGAAATACCACTTGAATATCGTAATAGAGTATTTCTAATGCATTTTGATAGCGATTTGTTAATAAAAAAATGCATTGATGAAGGATTTAACATAGCAAGAGCAATTTAATTATTATCTCGTTTTGAATACTATTTTGAGATTAGCACCGTAGTTGTGCTTTTTTCTTTTGTTTAATGCTTATTAATGGTATAATATATTGCTTACGAGGAGACTTGAGATTATGAAAGATTTTTGGTTAGAAATAAAACATGTTTGTAAACAAACAGGGGCAAGATATGGAATACTTCACACACCGCATGGTGATGTAGAAGTACCAATGTTTATGCCTGTTGGAACATTAGCAACTGTAAAAGCTTTATCACCTGAAGAAGTTGAGGCTTGTGGAGCAGGAGTGATTTTAGCTAATACTTATCACCTTTCTTTAAGACCTGGTGCAGATATTGTTGAAAAAGCGGGCGGCTTACATAAGTTTATGAATTATGATGGACCAATGCTTACTGATTCTGGTGGTTTCCAAGTTTTCTCTTTGGCGGAACGTCGTAAAATAACCGAAGAAGGAGTAACATTTAAAAACCATTTAAATGGCGCAAAATTATTTTTTTCTCCAGAAATCGCTATTGATATTGAGCAAAAATTAGGCGCGGATATTGCCATGTCTTTTGATGAATGTCCACCATATCCTGTTAGCTATGAATATATGAAAAACTCTGTTGAACGTACTTTAAGATGGGCGAAAAGAGGTAAAGATGCACATACAAGAGAAGATCAAGCTTTATTTGGTATTGTTCAAGGCGGAGAATTCGCAGATTTACGTAAAATGTGCGCGGAAGAACTAACAAAAATGAATTTTGATGGCTATTCCATTGGCGGAACATCCATCGGTGAACCAAAAGATGTTATGTTTAAAATGGTGGAATATTCTGTCCCTTATTTACCAAAAGATAAACCTAGATATTTAATGGGTGTTGGTTCAATCGATTATATTTTAGAAGGAATTGCTATGGGCGTAGATATGTTTGACTGTGTTTTGCCAACGAGAATTGCGCGTCATGGTGCTTTAATGACTTCTAAGGGCCGTGTCAATATCCGTGATTTAAAATACGCAGAAGATTTCACACCGCTTGATGATGAATGTGATTGTTATTGCTGCAAAAATTATACTAAAGCATATTTAAGACATCTATATAAATGTGATGAAACATTTGGAAAAAGACTTCTTTCCATTCATAATATTAGATTTTTAATCCACATGATGGAAGAAGCACGTAAGGCAATTCAAGAAGACAGATTTGGTGATTTTAAAGATGAATTTATAAAAAAATATGGAGATAAGAGGGGATTTTAATGGATATTAGTTTATTTGATTTTGATTTGCCAGAAGAGTTAATTGCGCAATCGCCAGCGAAAAAGCGCGATGAATCTCGTTTAATGGTTATTAATAAAGATACAAAAACTTATGAACATAAGCATTTTTATGATATTGTTGATTACCTACATGCTGGTGATGTTTTAGTTAGGAATAACACTAAGGTTATACCGGCTCGATTATTAGGCGAAAAAGAAAACACTCATGCTCATGTTGAATTGTTATTATTAAAACAATTAGAAAATGACAACTGGGAATGTTTAGTTGGCAATGCTAAAGCAGTTAAAGTGGGAACTATTGTTTCTTTTGGAAACGGCGAATTAAAAGCAGAATGTTTAGAAATTAAAGAAGAAGGCATTCGTATTATGCACATGATTTATGAGGGTGTATTTTATGAAGTACTTGATAAATTAGGCAAAATGCCTTTGCCTCCATATATTCGTAAACAATGCGATGATAATTCACGTTATCAAACTGTCTATGCCAAAGTAGAAGGAAGTGCAGCCGCTCCAACCGCGGGATTCCATTTTACGGAAGAACTATTTGAAAAATTAAAACAAAAAGGTGTTATTGTTGTAGATGTTACTTTACATATTGGATTAGGCACATTTAGACCGGTAAAAGTAAATGATGTTTTAGAACACCATATGCATTCCGAATATTATGTTATGAGCCAAGAAACTGCGGATATTTTAAACAAAGCCAAAAAAGAACATCGTCGAATTATTTCAATTGGAACAACGTCGACACGTGTTTTAGAATCTGTTATGCAAGAATATGGAACTTTTAAAGCATGCTCTGGAAACACATCAATATTTATTTATCCAGGATATAAGTATTTAGCGATTGATGGATTAATCACTAATTTTCATTTGCCTAAATCGACTTTAATTATGCTTGTATCCGCTCTTGCGGGACGTGAATTTATTTTAGAATG
>CAKPAV010000313.1 GCA_934133115.1 uncultured Bacilli bacterium | reverse complement strand
ACAGTTCTTTATATGGTTGATAAAAAACTTACTGAAGAAGAAGGTAAACAATTTGGCTTAAAAGTCATGCAAACCTTAAATGACTATACTAATAAATGGAAAAAAGAAGAAAATATTGATTATTCTTTATATGGAACACCAATAGAAAGTACAACTTATAAATTTGCTAAGAGTTTACAAAAAAGATTTGGCATTATTCCAGGAATAACTGATAAAAACTATATTACGAATTCTTATCACGTTCATGTAACTGAACAAATTGATGCATTCTCTAAGTTTGCATTAGAAGCAGAATTCCAAAGATTATCACCTGGTGGCGCTATTTCGTATGTGGAAGTTCCAAATATGAAAGATAACATTCCAGCAGTATTATCTGTAATCAAATATATTTATGAAAATATTATGTATGCTGAACTTAATACAAAATCAGACTTCTGCCAAGTTTGTGGATATGATGGTGAAATTCAAATTGTTACTGATGAAGATGGCAAATTAGTTTGGGAATGCCCACATTGCCATAATAGAGATCAAAGCAAAATGAATGTTGCGCGTCGTACATGTGGCTATATTGGCACACAATATTGGAACCAAGGCCGTACACAAGAAATTAAAGAAAGAGTATTACATTTATAATTATGAATTATGGCGAGATTAAAAATTGTGATATCGCTAACGGAATAGGGGTACGTGTATCCCTTTTCGTTTCTGGATGTCGTAATCATTGTAAAAATTGTTTTAATCCAATGACTTGGGCTTTTGATTATGGTAAAGAATTTACTAATTATACTAAAGAGGCTTTAATTGATAGTTTAAAAAAAGAATATATTGAAGGACTTACGATTTTAGGTGGAGAACCATTTGAACCAGAAAACCAAAAACAAGTATTAGAACTTATAAAAGAAGTAAGAAAAGAAGTTCCTAATAAAACGATTTGGGTTTATTCTGGATTCACTTATGAAGAATTAATGGGTGTTGAACAAAGTAGAGCAAGTTTACCAAGTGCAAAAGAGATATTAAACTTAGTTGATATTTTAGTAGATGGAAAATTTGTAGAAGAACTAAAAGATATTCGTCTTAAATTTCGTGGCTCAAGTAATCAAAGAATTATTGATATGAAAGAAACAAATAAACAAGGAAAGATAGTCTTATCTTCTCTTAATAAATAGGAGGTACTTATGCATATTAACATTAAAAAACTGAATGATTTAGCAACAATCCCAACTTATGGTAGTGAATTTTCAGCTGGTGCGGATTTATATGCTTGCGAAGAAAATGATGTTACTATCTTACCTCATCAAACCAAATTAATTCATACTGGTATCGCTTTAGAAATACCAGTTGGTTATGCGGGATTAATTTATGCTCGTAGTGGGCTAGCGAGTAAAAGGCATTTAGCCCCAGCAAATAAAGTAGGAGTTGTTGATGCTGATTATCGAGGGGAAATCATGGTTGCTTTACATAATCATAGCGATGAACCACAAACAATTGCTAAAGATGAACGTATTGCTCAATTAGTGGTTACTCCATTTTTAAAAGTTGAGTTTGATGAAGTAGATAGTTTGAATGATACTAAACGTGGTGCAGGTGGATTTGGATCTACAGGAACCAAATAAAAAATTTACAAATAATTGAATATTGTTAAAAAAAACGTTGTCATTATTGCAATGTTTTTTTAATATTGTTATATTATAAATATAAAAGGAAGGAAGAAATTTATTATGAAAAAAAATATTAAAACTATTGCAAGTTTAGCTTTTGTTGCCTTACTTGCAGCTTCATGTGATGGTTCAAATATCACAAAAGAAGAAGCACAAAAAAGAGCAAAAAACATGGCTGATCATGAATCAGAAACTGCTACAGAAGTATTAGAAAAAGGAGTTCATCTTTCACTTAAAACTAAGAGTGTAGTTAAAGAAGTAAAATCAAATGCTTCTATGGACATTTATTTTGCTAAAAATTATTTCCATGTTGCTGTAAGTGGCAAAACAGAAGGCGGAAGTACTGAAGGAAGTACTAAGACCGATATTTATTTCGGACAAAAAGATGAAAAGTTCTATGCAATTAATGCATCTAGCAAAGAATATGCAGTATTAGAATCTGCCACTATTGCTAAGTTTACAGATAAAGTTACAGATGCCGTTGATTCAATATTAGATTTAGGTTCTTCTGATTCATTGAAAAAAATGCTTGCTACATTCCCACAAAGTTCATCTACAACTGAACTTGGTGACTTAAAGCATGCTTATGAAATGAAATCAAAAGGTGAAGGTCACTTATGTTTAAAATCAACAACTTCTTATACTGGTAAAGATGAAAATAAAAAATCAGAAATCGTTTACAAACTAGTTGTTGATAATTATCGCTTTGCTTCTTATGATTTCTCTACATCTACAACAGGTGTTTATGCTTCAGTAAAAGCAAGTGCTAAATATTCAATTAGCAAATCATTACCAAGTGTTAGTGGAATGAAAGAAGTAGCTTCTGCTTCATTTGAATTTGATTTCAATTTACCTGATTTAGGC
>CAKPAV010000312.1 GCA_934133115.1 uncultured Bacilli bacterium | reverse complement strand
TCATATTCTTGTAATTTTTTTTTATGCATTAATGTAAGCGATTACGCTACAAAAGGAAAGGAAACTATAATGAACAAGAAAAAAAATCAATCAAAAATGCTTGTTATAAGCATTATGTCACTTATTGCACTTGGTGTTGCTGGATGTAACAACAATGTATCAAATTCAACTAGTAAAGGAGATGTCTCGGCGCCTAGTTCTACTACATCGACGTCTAAACCATCGGCTTCAACATCAACTACAAAGCCTTCTACGTCTACAAGTAGTTCAGTTACTAAAGTAACAGTTACATCAATTGCTATCACCAAAAATCCAACGAAAGTTTTTTATGTTGAAGGCGAAATATTCGATAAGACTGGTATGGAAGTTACCGCAACATACTCGGATAATACAATTAAGGTTATTAGTGATTACACTATTGATAAAACAAGTGCTTTAAAATTAACTGATACAGTTATTACAATTTCATATCAAGGAAAAAATGCAACAATTAATATTACAGTCGAAAAGAAAATCGACATTACAATTAATGAATTTAAAACATATCGTATGGAAGCAGAAAACTTAGATTTTTCTCAAGCGACATTACGAGATGACTTTGTTGCCGCTGGTAGAACATTTATTGAAACACCACCTGCAGAATATGAAACATCAAATGGTCAATCAATATGTGGGTATAAGCCTGGATCAATATTTGAAATATCACTTAATCTTTTAGAAGAATCAACATTATATATTACTTCAAGAATGTCTGATACCGAATTAAATTATAAAATTAATGAAGGTGTTAAGTTTGAAATGGATTCAACACTAATGACCGCAGAAGATGTTACTTTTACATTCCATGGCTACCCAAATTATTGGGAATGGAAAGAAGTAGTAATTGGAAAAATAACTCTTCAAGCTGGGGTACATACATTTAAAATGACCTCGCTTGCCCAAAGACCAAATATTGATTATTTCCAATTTGAAACATTAAAGTATGGAAATCAAGAAAAAGAAAGAGTATTAGAAGGAATAGAAGTTACTACTCTTCCAACTAAGACTAAATATGAAGAAGCAGAAACATTTGACCCGACAGGAATGGTAGTAAGGGCTAAATATAGTGATTATACATATGAAGAAATTACTGATTACACTATTGATAAAACTGGACCTCTTACAATTGCTGATACCGAAGTAACAATTAGTTATAATGGAAAAAGTACAAAAGTAGCTATCGAAGTCGATCTTAAAATTAGTAGTGTAGGTGAACATATTGTTGAAGCAGAATCAATGGACTTATCAAATTTAGCTTCTGATGGCAGTGCCTTTATTGAAAATAATGATAAATCAAGCGGTAATGCCTCAATTGGTCATATTATTTCTGGATATATCAATATTGATTTTAAAGTCTCATTTGCCTCAACATTACAATTTAAGGGAATGTTTGCTAAATATGAACCTGTCCAATTAAAAGACTGTGTTGAAATCAAAGTAGATGGTAATGTTCTTGATTATGAAAATATTACTTTAGGAAGAGCGAGTGATGGCTCTAATGACTTCTTTAATTTTAAAGAATGTGTAACAAATAAGGTTAATTTAACTGAAGGCACACACACTTTAACAATTACATTTAAGGTTGGATGTAATTTCGACTATGCTAATTTAATTTTTGAAACTATTTAATAAATTATTAAACGTAAAAATGAAAGGATGATTATATGGGTGGAGATCAACTCAATCAACTTATTAGTGAATATATAAATCGTAATATTGGATTTATAGTGCTAGTAGCTATTCTTATCTTTATTTCGATTGCCGCAATTGTAACTGGCATCACAATGAGCGCAATTGCTAAATCAAAAGAAAAGAAAGAACAATATGAAGTAAAGGAAGGTTCATTAAATGAGTAAACTAAAGTGGCCTAAGGCCATATCAATTAGTGGCGCTATTTTACTAGTAGCGACAATCGTAGGTGCTGCAAATAAAGTGGCATTAGACTTTGAGCCAACAATTACGAAATTTTTAGTAGGCGATGGCTTATCATCAAACTATACTACTGAAGATTTAGCTCAAGGCGCAGAATTGACAACAAATATATGCGAAAATGGTATAGTTTTATTAAAAAATAGTGATAATGCCCTTCCGACAAATGATTGGAATATTAATATTTTTGGTTTTGGCGGAAGTGATAATGGCTGGTATTATCAAGGAAATGGCTCTGGTGCTGGTAGTGGATCAGGCCGTATACCATTAACTAGAGCATTCCAAGATTGGGGTTGGACAATCAATGAAAACCTTGCTAGTGCTTATAATAGTTGTGGCTTAAGTAATAGAGTACCTGTTACAGAAGATGCCGCAATAAACTATCAAATTCGCGAAACAAATCTTGATTTTGTTACTTCAAGATTAACTTCTGCTAAAGCATTTTCAGACCAAGCGCTAATTGTTATTTCTCGATATGGCGGAGAAGGTAATGATTTACCAAAATTCCAATATAAGAACATTAGTGGCACAGTTAGTCTAGATACAACTCGCCACTATAATGAATTAACT
>CAKPAV010000311.1 GCA_934133115.1 uncultured Bacilli bacterium | reverse complement strand
GGTGTATCAACGGCATCTCTTGTTGTTCCTTCAACATTAGATACAATAACACGATTTTGATTTAATATGGCATTAACTAAACTAGATTTCCCCACATTTGGACGTCCAATAAGTGAAAAAGATATAACATTTTCTTTTTCATTTATCGTTTTATTTGGTAAATAAGTAATAATTTTATCTAAAACATCACCAATACCAATACCATGTGAGCCGGATACTGCGATTGGTTCACCAAGTCCTAAAGCATAAAATTCATGAATATTATCCATTTGCTCTACTGAATCAATTTTATTAACCGCTAAAACGACCGGTTTATTAGATTTATAAAGCATTCTAGCCACTATTTGGTCCTCTCTAGTAACTCCTACTTTTCCATCTACTACAAACAAAATAACATCTGCTTCTTGTAAAGCAATTTCTACTTGAGCACGAATTTGTTTTTGGAATGGTTGATTTTCTAATTCTACTCCACCAGTATCAACAATAGAGAAATCTTTTGTTAACCAGCTAGCTTTAGCATAAATTCGATCACGAGTTATACCACTAGCATCATCAACAATCGATTGACGTTTACCAACAATACGATTAAAGATAGTTGACTTGCCAACATTAGGTGAGCCCACTACTGCAACAATACCATTAGCCATTGATATTACCTACCTTAGTAACAATAATGTTTAATACTTTTTGAACAACTTCTTCAATTGTCATATACGATGTATCTAATAAAATTGCATCATTTGCTTTGCATAAAGGAGCGAAGTCACGATGAGAATCGATATAGTCTCTTCTTTCAATATCCTTAATTAGACTTTCTAAATCACAAGGAATGTTTTTCTCTTGATTTTCTTTTAAACGTCTTTCAGCACGTGCTTCTACTGATGCAACTTGATAAATTTTTACTTCGGCGCTTGGTAAGACATATGTACCAATATCTCTTCCATCCATAACTACAGATGTTGATTCTGCCATTTTTCTTTGAGCATCAACCATTGCAAGTCTAATTGCTTTATAAGAAGCAATATACGAAACATTTCTTGATACTTCATTTTCTCTAATAACAGTAGTTACATCTTCATCATTACATAAAACATGATCATTAGGAAGCAATTTAATATCAACTTTATCAATTACTGCACAAGATGCTTCTTCATTTTGTGGATCAATTCCGTTTTTTAATACGTAATATGTAAAAGCACGGTACATAGCGCCAGTATCGATATAAGTGAATCCTAATTTTTTAGCAATCCTTTTTGCAATAGTAGATTTACCCGCTGCGGCAGGTCCATCAATAGCAATAGCGATTTTTTTCATAATAGTTACCTCCTAAAAATCGAGATAATTACAATTGTAATAACAATTACAAGAATAATACAAATAGCCACACACAAAATGTTCTTAAGTCTTTTTTCCTTAAAATTTTGTTTATGATTATCTTTTTTATTAACACTTACATACTCAGTATGAGCTTTTAAAATTTCTTCAATAGAAAGATCATTAGATGTAGTACCAACTTTTTTAGCATTAGCTAAATGTTGCATTGATTCTTTTAAAATAGAAGACTTTTTTTCATTTCTATTTCTTTCCATATTTTCTAAAATTGTGGTGTCAATATTTTCTATCTCATCACGAAGTTTGGCATATTTTTTTTCACGTGTTTCTCGTTCCATTTTTACCATCCTCCGTTCGTTAACTATTTTAATAGAATTAAAATAAAAAAGATAGATTAAAATGAAAAAATTAATCTATCTATAATTTTTTTAGTAATTTTTTAATTACTTCAACATAACTTCAATGTCAACTTCAACGTAACTTCAATGTCAACTTCAATATAACTTCAATGCCAACTTCAATATAACTTCAATGAGTTGTTGAAGTAACTTCAATGAATAAATCTATAAGCATTTAATCATTATTGCTTATGTTAATTATTCTTTTTTCTTATAAGAGAAGACAAAATAATTGCTGTTAGTGCAATAACGAAAAATTAATGATTTTTTCTCATTTTTTCAATCTTGAAAAAGAAGATATTATAAAGTATAATTTGAGTATCAAAAAAAGGAGTTTAGAAAAATGGCAAAAGTAAGAGTAAACAAAGATTTATGTATTGGTTGTGGTCTTTGCGTAAGCATGGCACCAGCATCATTCGAATTTGATGATGATGGCAAAGCAAAAGCAATCGTTGAAGAAGCAACTGATGAAGCTAATGATGCTGCTAGCAACTGCCCAGCTCAAGCAATTGAAGTTGAATAATTAAATAGAAAATCCTGCGCTAATGAATAATGGCACGCAGGATTTTTTATTTGCTCTTTTTTTATTTTTGATAACGTTTTTCTGTAAAATAGCGAATTCTTGGATATAAAATAATCGTAATTATAATTACAAGCGCATCTTTAAAAGCATTAAATGGTAAGAAACAGTAAAATGCAATAGATGCATGTACATCACTAACATGAGGATTAAGTTGTTGCGCTAACGCTAAAATTTGATCACTCGTAATTGTTGAATAAAAGAAAGTATACATGTCAATTACGAATGT
>CAKPAV010000310.1 GCA_934133115.1 uncultured Bacilli bacterium | reverse complement strand
GGTCAGCGGTAATACGAACTGGAACATTAAGTTCTTTTTCTAATGTTTCTCTTAAACCGTTAAGTAAGGCAACGCCTCCAGTTAAAGCGATGCCATTTTCAACGATATCTCCTGCCAATTCTGGAGGGGTGATAAACAATGTATCTCTAACGACATCGACGATAACTTGAATAATAGGCTTAATTACTTCAGTTATTGATTGTGTATTAATAATTACACTATGTGGTAAAGAAGTTTCAATACTTACGCCACTAACTTGTAATAAACGATTTTCGTAATTATCTCCAACAGAACCAATTTTCATTTTGATATATTCGGCGTTTTTATTTCCGATTTTAATATGATGGTTGATACGCATATAACGAACAATTGCTTCATCAATCATTTGCCCAGCATTTGGAATGGATTTTGCTACGGATACTTTACCAACCGATAAGACACATACATCCGTGGTTCCGCCACCAATATCAACAATCATAGAACCTTTAGAAGAATTAACATCAACGTCAGATCCAATAGCGGCCATTTTGGCTTTATCTTCAATAGTTATTTTTTTACATCCTAATTTTTTTCCTAGTTGTTTTAGAATACTTACTTCTACAGGCGTTAAATTAGAATGAGCGGTAATTAATAAATTTGCGCGTTTTAAGTTACGAGCATGTTTAGTAAAACGGAATATTGTGGATATAAATTGCGCTGTAGCATCTAGATCCGCAATCGCCCCATTTTTTATAGGATTAATAATTTTAATGCCTTGAGGAGTGCGCCCAATAAGTTTTGCGGCCTCATATCCGACAGCATAAGTATGATTATTTGCTTCATTAACAGCAATACAAGTTGGTTCATTAAAAATGATACCATTAGGCTTAATATATACAACAGTATTACTTGTTCCTAAATCTATTGCGATGCTTTTATTAAACATTCTAATCACCTCGTTATTTAAGTTTATCACATTTATATTTTTAATTGTAGATTGTAATATAAATAATGTAAAATAAAAGCGGTGATAATATGCTAAAAAAACTTTTAAAAACACAAGTTAAAAAACAAGAAAAAATGTTAGAAAAATGGCTAGCAAAAAGAGAATTAGAACATCCTTTTCCTTTTGATAAGGTCGAATGTATTTCTAATGTTTCTTATTTGAATGATGATTTAGATATTCATAAGATGGATATTTATTATCCAAAAGAAAATAAAGAAAAATTACCAGTAATTATTAATATTCATGGAGGAGGCTTTTTATTAGGCAAAAAAGAAGTAAATAAACTTTTTTGTGCAGATTTAGCTTTAAAAGGATTTGTAGTATTTTGCGTAGAATATCCTCTTATTCCTGATTGTTATATTTTTGATATTTTTAATGACTTAGTAGATGCTATTAATAATATTAATGAAATAGCGACTAATTATAACGGAGATATAAATAATTTGTTTATTGTTGGCGATAGTGCGGGCGCTTATTTAGCGTACTATTTGTCGGCTTTTAAAAACAATGAGAAAATTAGAAAATCTTTTAATGTTAAAAAAATTATTCCATTTATTAAAGCAATTGGATTAATTAGTGGTATGTTTTACACAACAAAATTTGATCAAATTGGCATGTTTTTGCCAAAGTTTATTTATGGAAACAAATACAAGAAATCTAGTTTTTATCAATATATTAATCCTGAAAACGAAGAACTTGTTAAAAGCATATCAAAAGCCTTTTTAGTGACTGGCAAAGGTGATTTCTTGCGTCATTATAGTCGAAATCTTGTTAAGACATTTGATAGCTATCAAATAAAATACGAATTTTTAGATTTAGTTGGTGAAAAGTCTTTACCACACGCTTATGTGGCAATGTTACCGGAATTAAAAGAATCGCAAATTGCTATTATTAAAATGATAGAATTTTTTAAAATATAAGAAATGCCATGCTTATGAAATTGATTTAGAACTTAATAAAAAATGAAAATTAATAATTTTGATGTTTTGTTTCACGATAAGACATAAGCATTAGAGAAAATATTAAAAGAATATCTACAAATTGAGGTAGTACAAATGCAATTTAATTATGTTAGTTATAATTATAATGATAACGCCATCTAATCTTGACTTTGTTATGAAATAGTCAAAAATATCATAAAACAGTTATAGTTAAGGGATGATTATATTAAATTTTAGAAAGATAAAGAATTTACCATCAATATTTGTCTATTTGTAAAGCATTAGAAGATGTTAAAAAAAATGAAATTACGTAAATTGCTAAAAGAAAATAAACATTATTTATATCAAAAATTCTTATAATTACAAAATATTGCCAGAAATGATGAATTCGTGTTTACAATAAGGAAAAACAACAAATCCTTAATTATGGTAGCGATATCATAATAGTTTTTTTTAAAACGTGCTTAAAAAATAAAATTTATGTGATAAAGATTAAATATCTATGTTATAATAATTCAGTTAAAAAAATTAAGGAGATGTAAAAATGTCAAAAAAGGTTTTCGAATTAGATTTCGAAGGTAAAAAACTGATCGTTGAAGCAGGCGAAATAGCCAAACA
>CAKPAV010000309.1 GCA_934133115.1 uncultured Bacilli bacterium | reverse complement strand
GGATCCACAACTGCATTTTTGGTTTCTGCAATAGTAAATAATGTCATTAATTTCACCATTGGAAAAGTGGTTAAAAAAGATAATTTTACTACATTTATTTTCCGTACTTATATTTCAACAATGATTGGACAATTTATTGATAATCTTACTTTTGCTTTAATTGTTTCTTTATCTTTCTTTGGTTGGTCAATTACTCAATGCTTTACATGCGCTCTTACTGGCGCTATAGTGGAATTACTATTTGAAGTTATATTTTCTCCATTTGGTTATAAAATTACCAAAAATTGGTCAAAAGATGGTGTTGGAGAAAAATACTTTAATTTATTAAAAGCGAATAAGGGGGATTAATATGGATAATATTGTAATTATTACCGGTACTAGTAAAGGAATAGGAAAAGCTATTGCGGAACTCTTTTTAAAAAAAGATTTTATTGTCTATGGTTTAGATCGTTTAGAAGCATCTTTAGAAAATAAAAACTACCACCATGTATTAGTGGATTTATTTAAAGATGAACTTCCTAATTTACCATCTTGTAATATTCTAATTAATAACGCTGGTACACAAAATGATAATGATATTGATAATAATTTAAAAGCTGTAATAAGAGTAACCGAAAAATATGCTTTCCAGGGTAAGATTAAATCTGTTTTATTTATAGCAAGTGCTTCTGGCAATACTGGTGCCGAATTTCCTGAATATGCCGCAAGTAAAGGCGGAGTAATTGCTTATATGAAAAATGTCGCGTTACGCTTAGCTAAATTTCACGCCACTTCTAATTCTATTTCTCCCGGTGGAGTTATTACCGATTTAAATGATCATATCTTAAAAAGTCCTGATTTATACGAGCAAGTATTAAGCGAAACTTTATTGCATCGTTGGTCTAGTGTAGAAGAAATGGCTAAGTGGGCTTATTTCATTACTGTTATAAATGAATCTATGACCGCACAAGATATTTTAATTGATAACGGAGAAGCCGCTAAATCAAACTTTATTTGGTAGTTAGAATCGATTAAGTTCGATTCTTTTTTTGTCTTTATTGATAATAATTTGATAGTAAGTTAAAAACGTCACTCAAATAATATGCTATATTTAATCGAAAGGTTACTTATAAACAATTATGAAAAAATTTAAAATTGGACAAATTGGTATAGGACATAATCACGCAGCCGGTCATATGGAAGCATTTCGTCTACATCCGGACTTATTTGAAATTATTGGATATTCAGAAAATAATGAATACTGGATTGAAAAAAGAGGAAATTTACCTTGCTATCAAGGTATTGCACGTTTAAATGAAGATGAATTAATTGAAAAATGTGATGCACTTCTTATTGAAACCGAAGTTCCAGACTTAATGAAGGCTGCACAAAAATGCATTGATCATAATAAACATATTCATCTTGATAAACCCGCTGGTGAAGAATTAAAAGAATATGAAAAACTACTTAAAGACGCAAAAGAAAAAAATCTTATTGTGCATTTAGGATATTTATATCGCACTAATCCAGCAGTAAAAAAAGTATTTTCTATTGTTGAAAGTGGCACAATTGGAAAAGTGCTTTATATTGAAACATCTATGTCTGCACCACGCAGTAAGGAATATTTAGAATATCTTTCAACATTCAAAGGTGGAACAATGTACATTTTTGGCGGACATATTATTGACTTTGTCTTACGTTTAATGGGCGAGCCAAAACGTATTGAGCCTATATTATTCCGTTCAGGGGCAGAAGGTTTTAATGGAATTGATAATGCAACTGCCTTATTTCACTATGATAAAGGAGTAAGTGTCATTCGTACTTCCGCAATTGAAACTGGAGGGCATTTAAGAAGAGAATTAACAGTTGTGGGAGAAAAAGGCACTGTTTCTATTTCTCCATTTGAACGCCCAACAATCAAATGGCTAGCCATACAAAATGGATTAGAAGATCCATATGACAAAATGGCGGATACCACCACTATTGAATTTCCTACTGATTATAATCGTTATGATGCTTTTCCAAAAGAATTCTATGAACGTTTATGCGGAATAAAATCTAATGTATATGATTATGACTACGAACTAACTTTACACAAATTATTATTAAAAGCATGTGACATCATTAAATAAATTATTATTTTTTCAAATCATTATAAGTATCAAGAACAATATCTTTTACAAGTTCTTTGTCATCGACATCACTAACCAAATACATTGGTTTAGCACCAGGGTATGGAATGGTTTCTTTCATTCCATACTTTTTATTTTCTTTAACAATTTTTACAAGTAATCTATCATCATATATTCCGCCAATTAATACTTGGTGATAATAGAGTAAAAATTCGCCCATCATTGAGCGGTAGGTAATATTATCTAATAAATCAAGTTGTTCTAGAATAAAATCTAGATATTCCATTTTGCTAGCCATAACTTTAATCTCCTATTTTTGATTTGGTCGTCTTTTTTTATGTTCGACCGTTTTTGTAATATATTAAGAATGTACTCAGAGTACAAAAAAAAGGCAATAAATTAATATCGCCTTAATTAATCAAATGGTCGGGAAAACAGGATTCGAACCTGCGACCC
>CAKPAV010000308.1 GCA_934133115.1 uncultured Bacilli bacterium | reverse complement strand
CCATTATATTTACGTAAATTTAGCATCAAAAATTCTTCTAATATATTAATATTAGAAAGTTCTTCTTTATATTGAATAGTATTTCCTTTTAAATAATCATTTATGTTTGTAGTATTTTGATATCTAACATTATTTACATATCCATGAGCGCCTAATCCAAGGCCAATATAATTTTCATCGTTCCAATAAGTTAAATTATGTTTTGAATATGCTTTATTTTTAGCAAAATTAGAAACTTCATAACGTTTAAATCCATGTTTAGTTAAATAGTTATATAACGCATCATAATACATACGCGAAGTATCTTCATCGACTTCTTTAACTCCTTTATTATAAAACATTGTTCCTTTAGAAATAGTTAAAGAATAAGAAGAAATATGATTAATATCTAACGATATTGCTTCTTTTAAATCACTTTTAAATAATTCCATAGTTTGATTAGGAAGTCCATATATTAAATCAATATTAATATTATTAAATCCCATTTTCTTAATTTGTTTAATCCAGTATTTTACTTGTCGTTCTGAATGATGTCTATTAATGCTTTTAAGTAATTCATCATCAAAAGTTTGAACACCAATCGAAATACGATTAATGCCATATTCTTTAAAAAGGCGTAATTTTTCTAACGTTAAATTTTCAACATTTGCTTCAATAGTGAATTCTGTATTTTTTTTTAGATGCTTATTTAAAGATGCTAAAAGTAATTTTAAGTTATAAGTACTTAAAGAAGAAGGCGTTCCTCCTCCAATATAAATAGTTTTAAATTTTTGGCTTTTTAAGTCATCAATTTCTTTAACTAAAAATTTAATATATTTATTAACAAAGGGGCGTAAATAAAACATCTTTGTGAAATCACAATACTCACAAAGATGTGTACAAAACGGAATATGAATATATAAACTATTCACTCTTTTCATTGTTTTCTTTAGAATCTTTTTTTTCCTTATTTTCATCATTATCTTCAATAGGAACTAAGATACGATCAAGAGCTTCTTTTGCTGCTTCTTCTTTAGTAGCAGGTTTTTCTCCATCGTCACGAAGACTTGGTAAATGTTTTCTTAAAATAAAAACAACAAGAGCAATAAGGCCGAAAAAAGCCAAAATAATAACGATAAATAATAATGGGTGTATAGAATTTGCTAAAAACATAATAAATACCTACTTTCTTGGGATTGGAGTATATACATACTTCTTATTTTTAATCATTTCTTTTTGGTAAAATCCTTCGCTAACCAAATTATCCATAGATGTACGCGCTGTTTCATAAGCACATTCATTCATTTCTTTATATTGTTGGATAGTGTAATATTTGCCAATTGTGCAGTGTCGGGCATAGAATTGCGCTTCACCGCGTTTAAGGTTCGGTTTCATTTCTAATAAGTGCTCTGCGATTGCATTAGCGTTACGCTCATCTAATCCAATTGGAAGTTTAGGAAGTGCAACTCGTACCTCATAATCAACATTATGCAACAAATCTTCTTGACTTTCCACTATTTCTACATGTTTTTTTTCAATTTTTTCTTCTAGTTTACTTTCATCCGGTTCACTTTTAAAGAACTCTTTTTCAATTGACTTCGAATTGCTTACTTCAATCATTGAAGACATGTTATCAATATGATCACTAATTTTACTAAGCATAAAAGTTAATAGGTAAGTTACATCATTAGTTTTATTAACTTCTTTCATAATATAATTAACATCATCTTGATAATTATTAATGAAACATTCAAAGTCAAGCAAGACACTTGGTTCTTCAAAATCATTATGAGCAAGAACATACTTAGCTAATAAAACAGCGACTTCTTCTGAAAAGAAATCAAATGGCTTGATCATCATCAAATAATAAAATGTGACGATAGCCTTAGCTAAAGCTGGGCAACCATTGTTATTAATGAAATCAAACAAGTCATTCATCATTGGTTCAATGCGTTCCACTGGAGCGGAACTATAAACACGATCAATAATAATTCTTGATGACGAATCTTCAATATCTTCTTTTCGATAAATATTTTCATCATTATTAGGTACTAAAAAACCTAATAATCTTCTAAGCAATTTTTCATCAATCGGATCATAAAAATGTGTTTCAATATGATGTAATGCTTGATAATAATTTAATAAAATATTTTGGCTCGGTGTTAATGAAGAAGCATTGCCACTAACGATAAGATTTAATAATCCTTCCGAAAAATCAATATGGTATTTTTGGGCAATATTTGTAAGAATTAAATTATATTGATTATTTCTTACTGAATATTTAACATAATCATCATCATTTAATTTACCGAATTTAACCATTAATTTAGATAATTTACGTTCTTTTGCCACTAAATCATCAAGTATTTTTGGTGATAATACTAAATTCATTGGCATTCTTTCAATGTTTCTTAAATTTAAGCTTAAAGTATAATGACTACGATAAGAAATAATATCATTCCAAAACTTGTCAATGCTAGAAATTCCAAGCATTTGTGATACTTGTTTCCTTGTTGCGTATATGTCATTAGAATATTTGAATGCCAGGTTTTCGTTACCCATAGGCTTCACCTCGGAATTAATTGTAACAAATT
>CAKPAV010000307.1 GCA_934133115.1 uncultured Bacilli bacterium | reverse complement strand
CTAGTATCAATTTTAGGAGTTCTATATCCTGACTCATTACAAAATACTTTAACAATTTTTTCATTATTCATATCAAGTTTAGTTTCAAGCATTTGAGTAGCAATTTCTTCTAATTGTTGATATCTTTCTTTATCATAAGGATCTTTAGTGTAAGCTAAACCAATTTGTGAGATGCTTTTAATCTTCATTGCCCAATCTAATATTTTGTCATTCATAAAGGTGGTCCTCCTATCAATCAATATCATAATACCATTTTAAATAATTTATAGTCAAAAAAAAGGAGACAATTAAGTCTCCTCGCGTTATTTTATTCTAATTCAAACATTCCAGTATATAATTGATAATATTTACCTTTTTGTTTAATTAAATCATCATGGCTACCACGTTCGATAATACGTCCGTGTTCAAGAACCATAATTGCATCAGCGTTTTGAATAGTTGATAAGCGGTGAGCAATAACAAATACTGTTCTACCTTCCATCAATTTATCAGTACCAGCTTGTACCAACTTTTCAGTACGAGTGTCAATACTTGATGTAGCTTCATCAAGAATCATAACTGGTGCATCCGCAACCGCGGCTCTAGCGATAGATAATAATTGGCGTTGACCTTGTGATAGGTTAGAACCATCGCCTTTTAACATTGTATTAAATCCTTGTGGTAAACGCATAATGAAATCATATGCATTAGCGATTTTTGCAGCTTCATAAACTTCTTCATCAGTGGCATCTAATCGTCCATAACGGATATTATCCATGACCGTTCCTGTGAATAAGTTTGTTTCTTGTAATACAATACCCAATGATTTTCTTAAATCATCTTTTTTGATTTTATTAATATTTATTCCATCATATCTAATTTTACCATCAGCAATATCATAGAAACGATTTAATAAGTTTGTAATTGTTGTTTTACCAGCACCGGTTGCACCAACAAGCGCAATTTTTTGACCTGGATGAGCATAAATTGAAACGTCATGAAGAACAATTTTATCTGGATTATACCCAAAATCAACTTGATCTAAGATAATATCGCCTTTTAGTTCAGTATAAGTAGTTGTTCCATCGCCATGAGGATGTTTCCAAGCATAGAATCTAGTTCTTTCACTAGTCTCTTCAAAACTTCCATCATTATTATATTTAATATGGACTAAAGTAACATAACCATCATCCACTTCACTTGGTTCATCAATTAAATCAAACACACGTGAAGCACCAGCCATGCCCATAACAATAAAGGTAATTTGTTGTGCAAAATTATTAATGTTATTAGTAAACATTCTTGACATCATCAAGAATTGGACGATGATACCAATAATTTCATCTTGTGCAGTTATTTTGAAGAAAATATTATAATTTGGAAAAGAACTTGGGAAAGCAATAAGAGCCGCTCCAGCAACACCTAATAAAGCATATAAGATATTACCAATATTCCCCATAATTGGTGCAACAATATTGCCACTAATATTACCAACTGTAGATACTTTGCATAATTCTTCATTTATTTTATCAAAATCTTCTGTTGATTTTTCTTCATGACTAAATACTTTAATAACTTTCAGTCCATTAATAGATTCTTCAATTGATCCTTCAACTGTTCCTAAAGCTTTTTGTTGTTTAACGAAGAATTTAGCAGATTTACCACCAATTCTTTTAGCATTAATAAACATAAATATTGAACCAAGAAACACAATTAAGGTTAACCATAATGAGTTATATAACATAATTACAAGTAAAGCAATAACTGTTACTGTTGTTTGAAACAAATTCGGCAATGATTGACTTATCAATTGACGAATTGTATCAGTATCATTTGTATAAATGGACATAATATCACCATGAGCGTGAGTATCAAAATACTTAATTGGTAATGTTTCCATATGATCAAACATCGTTTTACGTAAATCATTTTGGAATTCTTGAGTAACTATAGCCATTGTGTAATTCCAAGCAAATGATGCCAGTAATCCAGCAGCATAGAAAATAGCCATGATAATTAAGATATTAACTATTTGTGACCAAAATTCACTAAATGGAACCCCAGTTTTTAAATTAATAGAAATAGTATTAGTAATATTCTTTACAAATATAGAAGATGTAAAATTACTAATCGCGGCAATAACAATACAAAGCATTGAAAATATTAGCTTAACTGGATAACGCTTAAATAACATTTTTAATAATCTAACCATTGTACCTTTTTTAGCTTTTGGCTTCTTATTCATAACTTGTTCCATTATTCATTACCCCCTGTTCTATTTTGTGTGTAGTATACTTCTTGATAAATTTTATTAGTTCTTAATAACTCTTCGTGAGTACCAATTTGATCAATTTTTCCATCATCAAGAACAATGATTTGATCAGCATCTTCAATCGAAGAAATTCTTTGAGCAATAACAATCTTCGTTGTATTAGGGATTTCATTTCTTAATCCAATACGAATTAATTTGTCTGTTTTTGTATCAACTGCAGAAGTCGAGTCATCAAGGATTAAAATTTTTGGGTGTTTTAATATTGCTCTTGCAATACATAATCTTTGTTTTTGCCCTCCTGATACATTCGTACCTCCTTGTTC
>CAKPAV010000306.1 GCA_934133115.1 uncultured Bacilli bacterium | reverse complement strand
AAAAAGGGCTTATCAATGCTAAATAAAAATGGTGTATTAGTTTATTCGACTTGTTCCATATTAAAAGAAGAAAATGAACAGGTATTGAAAGCATGTCTAAATAATAATTTTGAACTTTTGCCAATTGATAAAGAAAAATATGATTTACCATATTTGCCTTCTTTAGAAAATACCATCACTATTGCCCCAACGGAATTATATGAAGGATTTTTTGTTGTAAAAATAAGAAGAATTAAATTTACGTTATATTATAAACAAAATATAACTAAATTATGTTAACAAATTAAAATGCATTAGCGGTTAAGCCACTAATGCATTAAGTTTTACACTTCTATCATCACTAATAAATTTATGTGATGTTTTTATATTTGTATTTGAAATAATTTGATAATTTTTACTAAATGTTTCTCCAGTCAAATACTGTACCGATTGGGAAATTTTTATCATCACAAAGTTCGTTGTAAATTTGTGGCGCGTCAATAGGGGATACAACACGTGAAATAATCGGCTCTACTTGAATTCGTTTTGCCGCAATCATATTAAGAATTGCATTACAGTCATCATTGTGTGTCCAGTGATGCGGATATGACTCATATTTTGGTCTTACAAAATTGTGAGCGCCTATTAATTTTATTCCTGGTCTATGAACTTGTGAATAATAATCAATTGAACAATCGGAAACTCTTGTACAGCCAAGAAGTGATATTCTTCCCATCCATGATGCACAATCTAGAGCTTGTATCATTGCTTGAGATATTCCAGTAACTTCAACACATCCATTTACTCCTTTGCCATTTGTGATATTTTTCACTGTTTGAACAAAATTTTTATCTGATGGGTCAAGTGCATAGTCAGCACCAAGTTTCAATGCGAGTTCACGTCTTTGCGCATTTAAGTCGACTGCAATCACAGGATAAGCGCCAGAGAGTCTTAAAAATTGTGTTGCGAATATACCAAGAAGCCCTTGCCCCATTACCATTGCACTTTCACCAAGCTCAATCTCAAGTTTTCTAACTCCTCCGAGTCCCATAGAAGCAATAATAACAAATGCCGCTTCAAGAGATGATACATTGTTATTTTCAACTTTTGTTATATCGTTTTCAGGACGAATATTATATTTTGAATGACATCCATGGTATACTAAAACTCGATCACCAACGGAGACTTTGTTTACCTTAGAACCGACCGCTTCAACATATCCAATGCCACAATAACCTAATGACATAGGATATTTTTTTGAAGTGTTGTTCATTCCTAAAAGACAAGCTCTTTCTGTACCGCCGCTTATAACGGTATATTCCATCTTTGTAAGAACTTCATTTTCTTTTACTTGGTCAACTTCATTTTCTAAAAGTTCTGCCTTATGAACACCTGTAAAAAATATTTGTTTGTTTTCCATAATAGTACCTCACATTTCTTTTAAATTTTACCATATAATTTTATTATCGGTTTATGAACGCCAATAATTAAGTATCAAATATGATAAGAATTAAATTAATTAACTTTCTTTTTCTTTACAAATTTATCATTTTTCTTTTGCTGATGTGTTGTTACATTTTGCAATAATGATTAACATATTTTTTATCAAAGAAACTAAATGATTGGCTTATAGAAGAAGTTCTAAACTAATACAAAAACACGAAAAAAATGTGTTTTTGCACAAGATAGCAATTATTTAAGAAAGTTTGCCAATAAACTTGTAAATTGCTGGCAATTTTTTTATATTTATTGTTCTGCGGGTATAGTTTAATGGTAAAACTGAACATTCCCAATGCTTAGATGGCGGTTCGACACCGCTTACCCACTCCATAAAAAATAGTGATTTGATAAGAAAAGCGTCAGACCTTTTAGAAAAAGCCACAAAATATGATATTCAATTAGTTAAAGACTCTACCTTATGAAATCAAATAAATAATGAAGCTTTTTTGGAAGTCAAAGTTTTTTAAAATCAGTTATATTACTAATAAAAGGTATAAGATATTTAAAACTAAAAAATATGAAAATAATAATTTAGTTAAATTTTTAATTGAAAAAAATATGAACAATGGTAAACTAAGACTGCGCTGTAGGTAAATAAGGTGGTAGGTGGAAAATTAAAAAATTATCAAACAAACTATTGAATACGATAATTACAAAAATAGTATTTTTATGTTAATTGGTGCTTTTTTCATAACTTTTTAGTTTTGTGTTTGCTTTTTCTTATCTAATATCTTTCTGATGGGATCTCCCAATTCTTGGATGCTTTTCTTGCTTTTTTGATAATAGATGTTTTTTTGTTTTTTCCATTTATTGTCTATTTTTTTTCGTATACGTTACATAAAGAAAATAGGCGATAAAATGAAAGTTACTGAGATAGTTTTAAATGATTGCGTATCTAAAATTTATGGCTTAATGGTTTTAGTAACAAAAATACCTGGTTCTCACGGCAAATTGAAAGAGAAAAGAGTTTGTGCTCTATGCATGGAAATCTTTTCAATAAATATCATAATAAGTCAGTAAAAATATGTTATTCGGATGACTGCGAATATTTTTTCGTTGTAAAAGGTAATTATAAAAATTAAATTACTTACATTATAACGATTATATCTTTTTTGTT
>CAKPAV010000305.1 GCA_934133115.1 uncultured Bacilli bacterium | reverse complement strand
ACTAATAACAATTTGTTCATAACTAAAGTCAATGCCATTACTTAAGAATAATTGACGGTATTCTCTTAATAAATCTCTTTGTACTTGATAACGATCTTCTTCTTTACATTTTGCCACTAATTTAACAGCAATATTACTAGATTCATAAGATGATATACCTTTATAAAATGGTCCCTCAACAATTTCTGGGATTTTTTCTTTAAATTTGTGCATATTATCTTTAAATACTTTTTCGACAACCTCAATCGGAATATCATAACTAAATTCACAGTCCACAACCGCAAGAGATAATTCGCGTGATAAATTAACAACATTTTTAATGTCTGAATTGTTAATAATCTTGATATTGCCCGCTGCATCAATTATTTTTGTAGCGCGTATTCCAATCTCGCTTACTGTTCCTCTAAAATCATCAATAGATACTATTTCTCCTACTTCATATTCATTTTCAAAAATAATAAACACACCAGCAATAATATCTGCAATTAAAGATTGAGCACCAAGTCCAATGATAAGAGTTATAACGCCAACTGATTCCCATATAGCTTTGGTATTCACACCAAATGCGTTTAAAATTAAGAAAAATAATGCTATTGCGCTACCATATTTGATTAAACCATCTAATAAAGTAATTACAGTTTTCGCACGATTTGATCGATGCATAACATTTCTAAATACTTTGCGAATAACTTTTGAAACTATTACCACCACTACTATCAAAATGGCACAATGAATAAACACTTTATAATGAGAATTTAATATGTCTGGTAAAGCGGTAATGTCCCATACATTTTCCTTTGCCCATATAACAAATTTACTTGTATCTGGTAACGCTAATTCTAAAATCATCGTAACAATAAATGATGTTAAAATTAATGCTCCTAACGCATAACTAATAATCTTTGATACTCTAGTTTTTTTCTTTTCCATAGTTGTTTCCTCCATTAATTAGTAATTGCAAGATTATATGCTTTATATTTATTTCCTTTAACAGGAATATCAGCCTGAAACGCATCAAAATTATTTAAATATCTATTAGCAAAAATTGTTATTTCTTTGCCAATAACATTTCCTTCGATAGTTAATGATAAAGTACTATCTAAAGTTAATAATTCATAAGTAAAATTATCAATCATACATTCATTACTAACTGGTATAAAATTTGTATTAGTAATGGTAATACTTGTTTGATTGTTTTCATTGTCATAGTTAGCAGAACAAATGAAATTATCTTTAATATTAGTATCTATTCCCACTCTAGGCATAGCCATATTAGTGTAATAATAAATATTATCGTAAAGTAAAACATTGTAATAATAAAAATAGTAATTATCCTCTGGCACATTTTCAATAATAGAATATTTTGAATTAGAAATATTATGGTATGCATTACGATAGGCTTTTTGTCCTGTAACACTATCTATATTTTCTTCACTATATATAAATGCATCATAATAAATATTTGAAGAATTCGTTGCAAAATTAATATTTCTATATATATTGATTGTCCCATCATCATTATAAGTAACAGTACTATCTTCTGGATTCACTTTCACATAATTAAGTGGTTCGTTATTTAAATTATTAATCTCATCAGCACTTAAGATGTGGTATGAAAATGGTTCATTCCAAACTTCTCCTAGATTATCTAAAATCGATACGCTTAAATTTGCTCCATCGCCAGAATTAACTTTAGTTAGATAATATTCATTAGTTAACCTCATTGTCTCATTTATTAAATCCATATCATCTTTAATGTTAATTTGATAGTTAATAGGTAATAAATAATCAAAGTTAAATGTTACTGGTAATTGGTCCTTACTTTCATAACTTTCAACCATGACATTAGTAACATCAAATTTATAACTTAAATCAAATGTTTTTGGTGTAATTTTGATAGAATGCGGGTATCTATCAATCATTTCATCTTTAAAATTGAATGTGCCTTTAACTAATAATTCCCCTATTTCACCATCAAACTCATCAAGCACTAATCGTATTTTTTCAATAGCATTATCAATATGTTTGGTTACAGTTTGATTTTGATTAGTTAATTCTAAATCCACGCTTAAAGAACTAACATCATAAATAGTCTCTGCATTTAAGAATAATATAAAGCGTTCACCATCAAAATCAAAGTCATCACTTAGTGTTACTAAAGGCATTTCAATTACGCTATAATCAGTAGCCATGTAATTATTATATACATGATAATCATCCGCAAAATCACCAATATCCATATATTGAAAATAAATTTGACCGGTTCTTGGAATAATTAAGTCAATACTTTTATCATTTCCAATATAATTACTTATAATATTCCCATCACTATCTAGAACATTAATCCCATAAAGGTATGCATAATCAAATTCACTAGTAAAATTAGTTTCAATATGAGCGGTAATTGACCCATCATCATTAAAGGTATATTTAGCATCTTTTGGACTAACTTTTTCATATGTTGCGCTATAAGATTGATCTAAAGTAAAATCTAACTTATTTGATGAATAAAGAAGAATATTTTCTTCTTCACTTTTCATATAAAAAATATCATATTGGTAAGAAGTAATTCCATAATAAGCAAATGTATTAAAAGAAAAAT
>CAKPAV010000304.1 GCA_934133115.1 uncultured Bacilli bacterium | reverse complement strand
ACATATATCTTCATATGTTAAATTCTCTATTTCTTTTTGAGCCATTACTTCAATATTGTTATTAGAGTCTTTGATATCTTTATTTAATTTTTTTTGTTCATCAAACAAATTACTTACTTCTATTATTTTCTTTTCAACAGTTCCTTCACTAATTGATGCCTTCAGATATTCTTTAGCTTTGCGCAACACTTCTTTAGGAACAAATGCATCATTATCCTCCGTTAAAGTATCCTCAACTTCTGATTTTTCATCTTCATCTAATGAATCAAAAATTTCATTAATTCTAGATTCAATTTCACTTAATCTATTTTCCTTAGAATTTACATCATCTTTTAAATCCTTAAGTTTGTAGTCAACAACAAAATCTAATGGTATAATATGCCCTTTCACACCTACTTGTACTTCTGTTTCCTTATCACCTTTTTTCTTAACTTCATAAATAGGATCAATTTTATTACAAGCTCCTATACCTTCCGCTTTTATTAACTCTAAATCACCTGAAATAGTATTCCAATTATCATCTAATATTTGATATGCATTATATTTATCTACTAATTTTACATTTTCTAATCTATTAAATAGTGAATTACTAATTTTCGTTTCTTCATCTGATATATCTACATTATTAATATTATTTATTAGTTCTTCTTTTAAATAATTATCAAATGAGTTGAATTTATCTTTATAATCATTTTTATAATTAACTATATCTTGGTGATTCATTATATATTCATGTAGGGTGTTAACTTTAAGTTTATAATACGAAACATTAATATTATCAAATAAATCTCTCTTTAAAGATGGGAATACATCAAAATAATAATTATATTTATTAACTTCTTCTTTTGGAATTCCACCATTCATCAATGAATATATATCATAAGTTTCACTTTCTTCAGATGAATCAACATATCTTGGAATATTTAAATTATAATCATTTTCTCTAATTTCTTCTCGTGTTACTACTCTAGAAAACTTGTTAATACTTTCTCTATTAATAACCGTATCTACTATTTTTTTAATATCACATGATCTTAATTTGTTATTTTTTCCTTCTTTAATAAATCCTTTTGAAGCATCTATTATTAATGTATCTGTATTAGTTCTATCTTTTCTCAAAACCATAATTATTGTTGGAATACCAGTACCAAAGAATATATTTGCTGGAAGTCCAATAATTGTATCAATGTTATTGCGCTCTATTAAATTTTTTCTAATTTCTCCCTCTTCTCCACCTCTAAACAAAACTCCGTGTGGAAGAACAATTGTCATAATTCCATCAGATTTTAAATGATATAAATCATGCAATAAAAACGCATAATCAGCTTTTGATTTTGGAGCAATTCCATATTCCTTATATCTTGCATCAACTTCTCTATCTTTTGGATCCCAGTTTTGAGAATATGGCGGATTTGATACAACAGCATCTACAAATAATGGATTATATTCTTGTTGTTCATCAAAATATGGCCAATCATCTTCTAAAGTATCACCATTTCTTGTTACTATATTATCAGGTAATATACCTCTCATAACTAAATTCATACGAGTTAAATTATAAGTATTTTGTTTTAATTCTTGTGCATAATACTTTATTCTGTTATCTTCCTTTATATATTTAGAAGCCGTTTTTCCGATGTTAATTAATAATGAACCAGATCCACTTGTAGGATCATATATTTCAATTTTATCTCTATCCTTTAAATGTTCAGCAATAATTTCTGACATTAATAAAGAAACTTCATGAGGAGTATAAAATTCTCCTGCTTTTTTTCCTGCATTTGCTGCAAAATTAGATATTAAATATTCATAAATAAAACCTAGAACATCATAGTCTTGTTTATTGTCCATTGGGATATCATTAATTAAATATATTAAATCTTTTACTGCTTTAGTTTGACTTTGTGATGAATCACCTAATTTACTTAATCCTGTTTCAAGGGTATTAAATATTCCATCATAAACTTTTTTATGAGTACTCTTTATTAATCTTGTAAATGCTGACAATGCATCTCTTACATTTGAAATATCAAAGTCACCTTTCATTTCAATCCAAGTTGAAAATAAATTATTATATTCAATAAAATACCCATTGGTATCTTGTAATGATTTTACAATGCTTTCTTTTTCTTCTGTAATTTCATTTAATCTTTCTTTGGGATAATGCATTGTCTCTAAAGTTTTTAATTCTTTATTAGACAAAAACTTGTAAAATATAAATCCTAAAATATAATCCTTGTATTCATTTGCTTCTATTTTAGAACGCATCTTATTTGCTGATTCCCATATTTTTGATGCTAATTGTTGCTTATTCATATTTACCTCCTCTAATATCTTAATCACACATCTTGATAGACATTAATCTCACTTACTATTATATCATAAAAAGTGTAAATTTACATTAGAAACCAACAAAAACATAGAGTAAATTAGAGTTACGATTTGATCTAATTTTATTTTTTTATAATTTTATTATTAAATAAAGACACTATGTGATATAATATTATTGTATCACATACTATTTTGGGTTTTAAAGGAGGAAAATAATGAAAGAATTAAATAGATGGCATATTATTTATAGTCGTAAATCAAAATACACTGGAAAAGG
>CAKPAV010000303.1 GCA_934133115.1 uncultured Bacilli bacterium | reverse complement strand
AGAGCAAGTTTTTGATAATCATTTATTTCCATAATTAAAATTTATCTTCATTATCTTCATCTTTATCATAAGTATCAAGATAACTATAATGTTTTCCTTTCTTTTTATAGCCTAAAATCATATCAATAGTGACATTATCAGCGCTTTTGAAAATGTTCTTTTCTACTTGTGGATTATAATTTTTAACTAAATCTTTAATTAGTTGCTTGGTGGCATATCTTTGAGATCCACCGCCTCCATTATCACAAATTGCGCAATTTTCCGTAAATCGACATGCACATTGAATGAATTTTAAATTATGATAGTTTTTCCAAGAAATAATATCTTTTTCTCTAATTAAATACATGGGACGAATTAATTCCATTCCCGGGTAATTAGTGGATTTTAATTTTGGAAGCATTGTTTGAAAACTACCAGAATTTAATAAATTCATTAAAGTAGTTTCAATAACATCATCATAATGATGACCTAAAGCTATTTTATTACATCCCATTTCACGAGCAAAGTTATATAAGGCACCACGGCGCATTTTAGCGCATAAAAAACAGGGACTACGATCTTGAGAATTTGCAATTTCAAAAATATCAGTTTCCACAATTTTTGCAGGAATTGATAACTTTTCTAAATTGTTTTTAATGGTTTGAAGATTAATTTCGTTATATCCAGGATTCATAACTAAGTAACTAACTTTAAAATCAAAATCAGAATGTTTAGTTAACTGCATGAAAAGACGTGCCATTAACATTGAATCTTTGCCACCACTAATACAAACACAAATATGGTCATTTGGTTCCACTAATTTATATTGTTTAATACCGGCGACAAACTTTGACCATATTTTAGCGCGATATTTAACAGTAATGGATCTTTCATATTCATCAATTTGTTTATGTTCCATACTTACAACTCCTTTAATACTTTAATAAACTCATCTATGTCTTCTTTTGTAACTAATTCACTTAAAGAAATACGAAACGATGATAAAGCTCTTTTCTTATCTTTATAAATAGCCATAATAATTTTTGATGGTGTGTTTTTTATCGAACAAGCAGATTTCTGACTTATACAAATGTCATGTTCATTTAAATAGTTAACACTATCTTTTGCTAATTTGTTTTTTAATGAAATATTAACAATATAAGGATAATTAGATGAATTAATAATCACATTATCCATTTCTTTTAACTTGCATAATAAGTATTCATTAATATTTTTTGTTTTAAGATTATTTTCTTCCATGCTTTTAAATCTTAAATCTAGTGCTTTTTCTATACTAGCTATGATACCAAGAGGTACGGAGCCACTTCGATAAATAGTATTACTCATTCCACCATGGAATAATGGAGAAATAACAGTGCTTTTCTTTTTAATTAAACAACCAGAACCAATAATCCCACCAAATTTATGTGGTGTGAATGATGTTAAGTCGATGACATTAAAATCAATATCGATTTTTCCTACTCCCTGCGTGGCATCAACTAAAAAATGGGTATTAGGATTAGTGCTAATGATACTAGCAATATTTTTATAATCTTGAATTATACCTGTTTCTCCATCAACGAGAGTTACGATAACTAAAATTGTATCTTTAGTTAATTTCTCTTTTAAATCAATTAAATCAATTAAGCCAGAATCTAATGTTTTAATAAATTCTATTTGATATCCTTTGTCTTTAAGATATCCTAAAGTAGCATTAATAGAACTATGTTCTAATTCACTAACTAATATTTTTTTACCAAATCCTGAGTAAGATTCCGCGACTCCTAAAATTGCTAGATTATTTGATTCAGTTGCAGAACTCGTATATATAATTTCATGGTTATCATCAAGACTTAAAATATTTTTGATATGGTTATCCATTTCTTGATATTTTTGTTTGCTTAATAATCCTAGTTTATGTGAGGAATTATAATTACCATAATATTTTAATTCTACTTCACTTAGATAATTTAATACTTCAGTATTTGCGGGAAAATTTGCCGAATAATCTAAATATATCATAACTTAATCTTCCTTTTTTGCGTTTATTAAATCTTTAATTACTTCAGAAGCAATTAATAGTCCAGCAGCAGGAGGTACAAAAGCATTACTTCCTGGAACGTTTCTTCTTGAAGTGTTGGCGATTTCTTTTTTGGTGTCTTCATTGATTAAAGGCTCAATAGGTTTTTCTTTTGAATAAACTACTTTTAGTTTTTTTACATGACGCTTTTTTAATTCATGACGCATTACTTTCGCTAATGGATCCATTTCTGTCTTATATATATCACTAACGATGAATGCCATTGGATTAAGTTTATTACCTGTTCCCATTGAAGAAATAATTGGGATGTTTTCTTTTTTGGTTTTTAAAATAATTGCAATTTTTCCAGAAACTGTATCAATAGCATCAACCACATAATCAAAATGCGTAAAATTAAATTGATCTTGGTTTTCCGGAAGAAAAAAGCATTTATAAGTGTCAACGATTGCCTCAGGATTAATACTTAAAATTCTTTCTTTCATAACATCAACTTTATCTAATCCCACTGTTTTGGTAGTGGCAATTATTTGACGATTACAATTACTTAAAGATACTTTATCATTATCAATAATAGTAAAATGACCGATGCCGCTTCTTGCTAATGCTT
>CAKPAV010000302.1 GCA_934133115.1 uncultured Bacilli bacterium | reverse complement strand
ATTCGTGATTTATTTAAAAAATTTAATGTTAAATATGTTTGCACCACTGATGATCCTACTAGTGATTTAAAATATCATGGTACTTATGATGGAGTAAAAATCCTACCTACATTTAGACCTGATAAATTATTTAGATTAAGCGAAGAATATTTAACTGAACTTGTAAAAAGCGTTAATAAAGAAATTAATGATTTAGATGATTTATTAAGTGCTATTAATAGCCGTTTAGATTTCTTCGTTTCTAAAGGTGCTGTTATATCTGACCAAAGCTTTGAATACTTCCCAAGTATTTATCCTACTATTGAAGAAGCACGTGCTTTATTCATTAAAAGAGATAATTGGAAAGATAGTGATTATGAAGCTTTCTTAGGATTTATGCTTACTTATTTAGCTAAAGAATATAAAAAACGTGATATGACTATGCAAATTCATTTTGATGTTACAAGAAATGTTAATAGTGATGAATTTAAAGCATGCGGTCCAGATACAGGATTTGATATTATTTCTAATCCGATTGATATCAAAAATGTTATTAAATTCTTAAATAACATTAAAGATGAAGAAAGACCAAATATCATTCTTTATACATTAAACGATGAAAACTTAAAAGCTCTTGCTTGTTTAACTGGAGCATTTAGAAATGTTAGTATTGGACCTGCTTGGTGGTTTAATGATACAGTTTTAGGTATCAAACATAATCTTAGCGTTATCGCAGAATATTCATTCTTAGGAAACAATATGGGTATGCTTACCGATAGCAGATCATTCGCTAGCTATGTTAGATTTGATTTATTTAGACGTGTACTTGCAAGTTACATTGGCGAGTTAGTCGAAAATGGCGAATATGACGAAAACTCCGCTACTGAACTTGCTACAAATATTAGTTATAAAAATGCTAATAAATTAGTAAAAGGAGAATAGATTTAAAATGGAACATTATAAAATTATACCTGTCGTAGTAGTTAAAGATGAAGAAGATACTAGACACAAATTATCTAGCTTATTAGAAGGTGGCATTAAAGTAGCAGAAATCACATTCCGTACTGCTTATGCTCCTAAAGCTATTGAATTAGCTGTTAAAGAATATAAGGATATGTGTGTTGGTGCTGGAACTGTTATTAATAAAGAACAAGCTATTCAAGCTATTAACTTAGGAGTTCAATTTATTGTTTCTCCAGGTTTTTCTAAAGGCGTAGCGGAAGCTTGTAATGAACATAATATTCCTTATTTCCCAGGATGTGTTACTCCAACTGAAATTATGGAAGCTTTAGAATATGGTATTAAGGTTGTTAAATTCTTCCCTAGCAATGTCTATGGTGGATTAAAAGCAATCAATAACTTATCTAAACCTTTCCCACAAGTTAAGTTTTTACCTACTGGTGGAGTAGACGAAACAAATATTGATGAATATTTATCTAATGATGCAATTTACGCAGTTGGCGGTAGCTTTATGATGAAAGGCGATATCGTTGAAAACTGTAAAAAATTAGCCAAATGGCTTAACTAAGGAGAATGAAAAATATGAAAATCGTTACAATGGGAGAAATAATGCTTAGATTATCATCGGCGGGTAATTCACGTTTTGTTCAATGCCAAGAATTTGATGCTTGCTATGGTGGTGGCGAAGCTAATGTTGCTGTTTCTTTAGCAAATTATGGTCATGATGCTTACTTTGTTAGCAAAGTGCCTGCCCATGAAATTGGTCAATGTGCAGTTAACGCTTTAAGAAGATATGGTGTTCATACTGATTATATTGCTCGTGGCGGAAATAGATTAGGTATCTATTACTTAGAAAGTGGTGCTTCAATGCGTCCATCAAAAGTAATTTATGACCGCGCTCATTCATCAATTTCTGAAGCATCAATAAATGATTTTGATTTTGATAAGATTTTTGAAGGTGCAACTTGGTTCCACTGGTCAGGAATTACACCAGCTTTATCTGATGAAGTAGCTAATATTTTACGTGAAGCTTGTATAGCCGCTAAAAGACATAACGTTACAATTTCTTGTGACTTAAACTTTAGAAAAAAATTATGGACAAGTGAAAAAGCAATTTCTGTTATGCGTCCATTAATGCAATATGTTGATGTATGTATTGGTAACGAAGAAGATGCACAATTATGTTTAGGATTCAAACCTAACGCTAATGTTGATAAAGGCGATACTGACGCTAAAGGATATTACGAAATCTTCAAACAAATGCAACAAGAATTTGGTTTCAAATTAGTTGTATCAACATTAAGAGAATCATATAGTGCAACTCATAATGGTTGGAAAGCATTAATTTATAATGGTAAAGAATTCTATGAATCTAAACATTATGATATTGAACCAATCATTGACCGTGTTGGTGGTGGAGATTCGTTTGCTGGTGGATTAATTCATGGCTTATTAAAATATGATTTTGATCAAGCAAAAGCTCTTGAATTCGCAGTAGCGGCTTCTGCCTTAAAACATACAATTCCAGGTGATTTTAACTTAGTAAGTGAAGATGAAGTTTTATCTCTTGCTAAAGGAAATGCTTCTGGAAGAGTACAAAGATAATTTAATAAAATTTTACTTATAAACTATCCAATTTTGTTATCAGTTGGGTAGTTTTTTTATTTAATAGAAATGTTGTTATTAAG
>CAKPAV010000301.1 GCA_934133115.1 uncultured Bacilli bacterium | reverse complement strand
ACAATAATTGGAACACTACCAATAGAGGATGATGAAACTAATGCTTTTAAATCAAATGATACTCCTGACCTTACGAAAAATAATAATAAGATAGGAGGAGTAAAATAATTTAATTGTTTAAATAATTTATCATCATTGGTGATATTTATATAAATAGTAGACATACACATACATCCTAGCAAAGGTGAAACATCAACTAAAGAACATAAGCCACAGTATGTAAATAATAAGGCGATAGATATAATTAGACGGTTATCTTTTGAACGCTTCTTTGGCATTAATAATTTCATTAAAAAACCAAATAGCCCTCCGATAACTAGTGCGGCTAAATTAATCAAGATTGGTTTAACAACACTTATAAAACTAAATGATCCAGCAATAGAAGCAATTGCAATAGAAATTGCTACGCTATAAGCAATTAAACCGACAACATCATCCAAAGCCACAACTTGGAGTAAAGTATCAACAAAATCGCCTTTGGAATTAGTTTGCCTAATTGTCATCATAGTAGATGCAGGTGCTGTTGCAGCGGCTAAAGCCCCTAATACAATGGAAAAAGATAAAGCTAAATGCATAACAAAGTAAGATACAATGAATACCAATATTGACGCTAGCAGTGCTTCAAAAACAGTAATAATTACTACTTTTCCACCATTCTTTTTTAAAGCATCAAAACGAAAAAATTCACCAGTACTAAAAGCAATAAATGCTAAAGAGACATCGGCAAGGAAACTAGTATTTGTTACAAAGTTTGTAGGAATAAGATTTAAACAATAAGGGCCTATCAATATACCTGCCACAATATAAGCTGTAACATTTGGTAATTTTATTAATTTGGTTAAACGTGTTAATAAAAAACCAGCAAATAGCATGATTGCAATTGATATGATTGTGATGCTAACAGGTGAAGTAATACCTAATTTATCATAAATAGTCATAATGTACCTCCTTATTAAACGCTAATATATTTTCATAAACTGCAAGAAACAATAAACTAACCGACCAATAAAAATTGAGGAAATATGTTAATAGTAAAAATAAAATAGCAACAAATTTAGAAATTGATAATCTATTAAGCAAGTCAAATTTTTTTAAACACAAAACAAAACTAATAGAATTTAACAATAGCAATAAAAATGCACTTTTAAAAAAATAGTTTCCAATGTCAACACCAACTAATATAAGAACTAAAAGAAATAGTAATGATATATTAGATATCATTAATCCGGTAAGACCAAATTCTTTATAACTGATACCAAGTATTTCTTCATAATCTATATATTTTGTAGAGATTCCGATTTTTTTACATAATAGTTCTTTACTCTTTAATCCATAATGCCAAAAATTGTACTTCATTAAGGTAAGCTGAAAGATTTTGAAATTTAACATATCATTTTCTCCTTTCTTTTTAGTTGATTATCAACGCCTTATACTATATACTTAATTTTAGATAAAGAAAAATTATTTATTTGTCATAAACGATAAAAAATGTTTATAGTTAGGAGAAAAAAATATGATTGATAATAAGTTACTTACATTAATAACTTTGGCTGAAACTAAGAATTTTACACGTGCCGCAAATGAGCTAATGATGACGCAACCTGCTGTGAGTCATCACATTCAACAACTAGAAGAAGAATTTGATACAAAACTAGTAATTCGTAAGAAAAATGAAGTTTTGCTTACTGAAGAAGGCAAAATTGTTGTGGAATATGCTAAAAAAATTATGTCTCTTTATGATAAAATTAAAGTAGAAATTAAAGATATAAAGAAAAGTACAACTAATTTAAGAATAGGTATTACCCATACTTCTGAGAGTAATTTTATGATGGTTGTTTTAGCAAAATGTAGTAATGAAATCAATAACTTAAATATAACAGTTATTACTGATACTATAAAAAATCTTTATAATAAACTTGATAATTTTGAAATTGATTTAGCGATTATTGAAGAAAAAGCAAATCCTTTAAAATATAAGTCATTGCTACTTGATACAGATTATTTAGTGTGTGTATTAGCAAAGGATAATCGCTTATCAAAAAAAGCGGTTGTTACCCTTACAGACTTAAAAAAAGAAAAGATGATTTTAAGATTGCCAGATTCTGCTACTAGAATACTTTTTGATTCAACTTTGATATCTATGAATGAGTCAGTAGATAATTTTAATGTTATTTTAGAAGTTGATAATATTGCCACTATTAAAGATTTAGTAAGAAAAAATCTTGGAGTATCTATTCTTCCTAGAAGTGCTTGCTTAGATGAAATTAAAAAAGACAAGTTACGTGCTTTACCAATTGAAAATTTAAGTATGGTACGTGAAACTAACATCATATACAATGATTATTTTTCGCAACATAATATTCTCCAAATAATTTACAAAATATATCAAGAGACAGTAAAAAATTTATTGTAAATAGACTTATATTATATATAAATATTTATTATAAAAATTACAAAGAAAAACAATTAGAAATTATTAACAATTTTTAGATGATTTTTGGGCTTAAAATATGTGTTTATTTTTTACCGCAAAAATATATCAAAAAAATGTGACAAAAATCCAATTAAAAAACATTAAAAAAATTTAAGCGATTTTTCAAATGTAAAAATGTAATAAAAACGCCGATATAATCAGT
>CAKPAV010000300.1 GCA_934133115.1 uncultured Bacilli bacterium | reverse complement strand
AAAATTTTACTTATAAACTATCCAATTTTGTTATCAGTTGGGTAGTTTTTTTATTTAATAGAAATGTTGTTATTAAGTATATTACTAAGTTGAAATATTGAGTTGGTTAGTAGCGCTAATCAACTGAAATTAAGTGTTAACAATTTTATAATTTATCGAGCATTTCCTACAAAAAATATTTAATTTTATACAAAAAGGGAATTGAATTCCCTATAATACTAAATTATAATAATATTGGGTGATAAATATGATTGATAGAAATATTGTAAAAGTCGTGGAATTAAGTATAAAAACTAAACCAGTAACCTTAATTACTGGGGCTAGACAAGTTGGTAAGTCAACTTTGGCTTTGCTATTTGAAAAAAAAGGCTTTAATTATGTTTCTCTTGATAACTCACGAGAACGAGAATTAGCTAATAAAGATCCTAAAATGTTTTTATCTATTCATCCATGGCCTTTAATAATTGATGAAGTACAAAAAGCACCAGAACTTTTCGAAGCTATTGAAGAGATAGTTAATGAAGAAAAAAGAGTTAATGAGAAAAATTATGGCATGTTTATATTAACTGGATCACAAATGTATAAATTAATGAATAGAGTAACAGAATCATTATCTGGCAGGGTATCAATTGTCCATATGATGCCATTATCGAGAAATGAAATTTTAAATAGAGAAGAACCTATATTTAATTTTGATATATTAAAAATCAATGAAAGGGCAAAGAACAATCCGCTTAATCCAATTGATTTATATAATTTAATAGTAAAAGGATTTTATCCGGAATTATATAGTAATGAATTATTAACAGCACAAAAATGTTATGCAGATTATGTGGAAACTTATATTGAAAGAGATGTATCTGACTTAATAAATGTGCGAGATAAATTTTTATTTAGAAGATTTATGGAACTTTTAGCATCGTTAACTGGTGAAGAATTGGTTTATGATAATATTGCTAATATTATTGGAATTGATAAAAAGACTGTAATGGCTTGGCTTAGTGTTTTAATTGCAGGTGATATTGTTTATTTATTAGAACCATATAATGAAATATCAATATCAAAGCGCATTGTTAAAAGGCCAAAACTTTATTTTTCAGATACTGGTTTAGCTTGTTATTTAGCAAGATTAAATAGTGGCGAAATATTAGAAGCAAGTTCATTTGCCGGAAGATTTGTAGAAACCTATATAATAAATGAAATTAAAAAGAGCTTTATAAATAATGGAATTGAACCTAATTTTTATTACTATAGAGATAATAATATGAATGAAATAGATTTAATTATCATTAACGATGGAAAGTTAAATCGTATAGAATGTAAATCGGGATTCAAGTTCAATAATAGCGCTGTTAAAGGCTTTAAGCAGTTAGATAAAACTAGTTACAATATTGGCGCAAAAGTTATAATTTGTAATACAGATGTAGTTTATCCATTAGAAGATGGAGTATATGTTTTGCCTTTAGCGGGTATCTAAAAATTTGAAAAGCGTAAAAAATATCATATAAAATTTATTGAAAAGCGTATTTTTTTAATGCTTTAATCGTTTGAAAACCGGAGGAAAACATATGTATAGAAAGATTTCTACCTATATTGAAGAGTATTTATTAAATGCTTAAAAATCATTTATTAAGATAATTAAGCAAAATTTATCTCGTTAATTTTAGCGTAGTTAGGTAATGAATAAGATGTAAGTGCACTATTTGTAATAATGTATAACTTATTATTTATAAATAAAGTTCTTAAAACAAATTCATCTTCAAAATTAAATTGATGTAATAATGCTAAATTACCATTATCATATACATATACCGCTTGTTTATCATTTGAACATGCAGAAAATGCCACATATTTATCTAAAAATGCAATCGCGGATTGATTATAAATTACATCACTATAAATGTTAGGATTAGTTATCTTAACATTTTTTATTAGTTTTAATTCTTTATTAAAAAGCGCTAAAACTAGACCTTCAGATTCTCCAGTTGGTTTTAATAATCTTCCTAGCATAAAGACAACATCATCATCTAATAATTTAATATAATCTCCCACAAAATCTAATTCTTCTTCATGAATTATTTTTATCTTATTAGGATTAGTAAAATCAATTAGGTAAAATGGATCAACATATAAGAAAGTTGTTAAATAACAATAATTATCTTTAAATCTAATGGCATAAATGCTTTCTTTTGGCGCGATTAGGATAGATGATAAGACTTTAAATGTGGTTAAAGAAATATTATAAATATAGTTTTTAGATTCATCATTGATATAATTTGAAGTAGCAATACGTAAATAGTTATTATAAGTATATAAAGCATATTCGGATATTAAATATCCATCAATTATTATATGTCCTGCGTAACTAAATTCATCTATTTTAAATATAATTAAATCTGTTTTACTTGTTTCATTATATATAGAACAAGCAATAGTTAAGTAATCTGAAGTTAATTTAGTAATACCCGCTAAACCAAGGAATCCTTTTAAGTTTGTTTTTGCTTTATTATTTAAATTTATTTTAGCTAATAAAAGTAGAGAATAAGCATTATTTCCTGCTTCATTTAAGTATAAATCTTTACTTTTTAATTGCTCTTTTCCAAATGTTGAATCATTAAATATCGGATATATAAAAG
>CAKPAV010000299.1 GCA_934133115.1 uncultured Bacilli bacterium | reverse complement strand
TGCAAAAGAAAATAAATAGAGTAAAAAAAATAAGAGATTACATTTAAAATGTAATCTCTTATTTTTTTAGTGTTCTACTTGCCATTTTAGTATTGGTAATCCGTTATTTATATTGTTTGTATCTGCTACAAATGCATTACCTAAATTTTTTCCCTCAGTTGTAGTATTTATCACTTCTAATATTGGTTTTAATAATGTATTTATTTCCTCTTGTGTTTTTGCATAACTATCATCTGCTTTTTGAACTCCATCTACATAAACTTGTCCAGCTAAATAATATGAATCTGATAGTTTTCCACATACTGTATTTGCAGTTGCTTCACTTTTTCCTAAAACTTTTCCAACATTGATTATTTTTCCTCGCATTCTTCCATCACCATATTCAGTATATTGTCCAACTGTGCCATAAGCAGAGCCACTATCAGAAAGTATTGTACCAGTATTATATAAATTATAAAAGTCTCCTCCAACAACACTCATACTAATTCCATACGCGCTTGTGCCTTTACTTGTTATGTCTCCTAAATTACACGAGTTTTGTATTCCAGAAACGCCCCATTCACAAAATTCATTAATTCCACACGCATAGCCATCTTCATTTACAATAGCTCCATAATTATAGCAATTATAAACATAACCAGAATGCGCAATTCCAGTAGAATATGATGTTCTGTCTTCTACACCAGTTGAAGTTATATTTCCTATATTATAGCTATTCATTATTGTTATGCCATTTTCGGACAAGCCGTAAGCCTTATAATTAGATGTAATATTAGTTTTATTATAACATCCATTTATTTCTTTTGCTGATATTGCAATTCCTGCTGCCGTTGTTGCTGATACATTTAAGCCTTTAATTTCATCTAAATCTACAAAACAATTTTTTATTGTTGTTCTAGATGTTTCATTTGAATCTAAATCACTGCCAACAATTCCTGCAACATAATTCTTCTTTAATGATGTACTAGTATCACCGCTGTTAGAATTTATTATTTTTCCTCTTTCTAATCCCAAGTTCTCTATTACAGCATTATTTTCTGTTTTTGCAAATAAAGCCAAGTATAGGTTTTCGCTGTTATTTATATAGATATTTTTTATTTTATGATAGTTTCCATCAAAATTACCGTTAAATGATTTCTGACTTTCTTCGTTTCCAATTCCAATTGGTGTAAAGCCTTTTCCATTTTCGTCTGTTAATTCTTCTTGTATTCCTTTTATTGTTCCATCTCCGTTTAAATCGCCAAACTCAGTATTATTTGCATTTTTATATGATTTACTATCTCTAAAATCTAAATCCATTGAAAGTTCTACATGTTTTCCTTGATATGTGTTTCCTTCATTTACTGATTTAGAAAATGCTACTAAGTCTTCTATACTTGCTATTAAATATGGATTATACTCTGATCCAGTTCTTATTCCATTATCTGTTATATCTCCTGCTATTGGGTCCTGTATAGCTTCTGATATTTCTTTTTCTGGTCCTAATATTTCGCCTGTTCCTAATATTGTTACCTTTACTCCACCATATTTTAGTACTATTGCCCAGTTATTGTTGTATATGTAATTTTCTTCTTTAACAATAATATTAGTTCCAAATTCTTCTTTTTTTATTCCGTTGTTATCTTTCATTATTGGTTCTAATTCTTTTAATAATTTACTTCTATTAAGATCATTAGTTTTCCATTCTTTTAGTTCATATCCCAATTCTCGTTTAGTTACATTTGCTCCGTCTGTAAGCATATCTGTAATATATTTTTTTGCCTCTTCTTCTGTTGTAATCCCCTCGTTTTCTTTAAGGCTTTGCATCAATTCAGACGTTGAACTACCATCCAAAGTACAATATGCTTCAAGTATCTCATCTTTATCAAGATGTTCATCAACAGTTTGAATAGTATCACTATCAAATCCAAATAGTCTAAAATGTGCATATACTGGTTTATTTTGTTGCATTAATTCAATAAACTCTTTATACATATTATAACTTTGCTCTTCAAAATTCCCTGAATTCTTTTTAGCACTTAATAAATCCAAAAGTTCTTCGTATTGAATTTCATTTTCAAATTTTTTAGATGCCACCACTGCTAATTGTATTTGCTCAAATATTTTTGCATTTTCTGTTTCTGTTGAAGCATTTTTTGCTTTTGAAAACAGTCCTCCATTTATTGCTGATGTTACTGTTACTCCTACAAGTATTAACATTACAATTACTGTAATTACTAATGCTATAAGTGTAATTCCTCTTTCTCTTCTCATTTTTTCCTCCTACGTAATTTTATGTTTTTTATCTTGTTTTATATTTCTAAAAATTACCCAGGCACAAAAAATACGCCATATTTACTGTATATTTCTTCCGCGAAAAAAATACATAAATATAACGTATTTATATTTATCTTTTTATTATTTATTAAATTACCGTGTGTGTGTGTGTGTGTGTGTGTGTGTGTGTACAGCCCCAATGTTTACATGTCTTATCATTTGTGTTCCTTTCTCTTTTTTATATCGGTATAGTATTTCGCCACCTGTGTGAATTATTTTATATGTTATCTTTCCTCATGTCAATATTTTTGAAAATAAAATACAAAAAACCTCCAGTTCTCTGGAGGTTTTTTTGTTTTATTATATGTCTAGTTTTTTGTATTTAAAGTATACTAT
>CAKPAV010000298.1 GCA_934133115.1 uncultured Bacilli bacterium | reverse complement strand
TATCAATTACTGAAGTAGTAGATCTTATTAATAATTATTATGGTACTAAGAAAGTAGATTCAGTAGGAAAACCAATTTTATATGATTTTGATGGACCTTCACAAATTAAAGGATTCGTTTCTGGACCAAGAGGAACAGGTTATCCAACTATGGTTGTTATTGCTTCAACTTGGAATCCTAAATTAGCTTATGAATTTGGTAAATCATATGGTGATGATATGAAATCTGTCGGTGTACATGGTGTATGGGGATGGGCAATTGACTCACATCGTTCATCATTCTTCGGAAGAAACCACGAATCACCTTCAGAAGATCCTCAATTAGCGGGAACAATTGTTAAAAATGCTGTTAAAGGATTAAGCACAAGAGGTAGATATTGTTTCTTAAAACACTTTGCTTTATATGGTAATGTAGGTGATAGTATTTGGCTAAGTGAACAAGCATTCCGTGAAGTATATTTAAAACCATTTAGAGATGCCTTCGTTGAAGGTGGAGCACTTGGTGCAATGACTACTTATCGTGGAATAGGTGGAGAACACTCAGAAACAACAACTGCTTTATTAACAGGTGTATTAAGAAAAGAATGGGCTTTTAAAGGCGCAATTACAACTGACTATATTGGAACACAAATGTATTGTGATTCAATTTTACGTGCCGGTGGAAACTTAGGTATGGGTTGTAGATTAGGTTCATTATCAAATACTAAATACGATAAAACATCGTCAGTAAGATTACAACGCCGTTTACGTGAATCTGCACATGAAACAATTTATATGTGGTTACGCGCTGACTATTATGAGAAAGAATATCTAAAGAATCCAGATCAAAACGATAGTTATATTTCATCATTTAGTATTTCTTCATGGTGTTGGTGGAAACCATTAGTAACTTGCTTCGATATCGTTGCAGTAACTGGACTTGTTTTCTGGGCTTCAATGCTTGTTATTGATGGATTAATGAAAGATGATAAGAAAAAAGTTAATGAGGAGGGAAAATAATGAAAAACTTCTTTAAGACTAAAAAAGGTGTAAAAACATCCGTAGGTATTGTTGCTGCTTTAGTAGCAGTAGTATCAACAATTTCCATTATGGTTCCTTCTTATGTTGCTTATAAAAAGTATTATGATGCTGCAATTGCAGAAAGAGAGCATCAAAAATACTTAAATAGTTTACCTTTAGAATTTTTAGGTATTAGCGCTGAATTATCTGAAGGAAAAGAATATTATACCGATGGTAAAGCTCATCCAGAAAATGAAGATTTTACAGTTACAGCTCATTTTACTGAAAAAGGTAAAGATTTTGATAAAATCCTTCGTACTGATGACTTTGTTGTTACAACACCAGAAGATTTTGCTTCTAAAGGTGGTAAAATTGTTGTTTCATATACGTATACTCCAGAAAAAACTAAAGAAGATGATCCAGAACCAGAACCAATTACTAAAACTGACGAAATCGAAATCAGTTTAACTAAAGTAATTGTAAAATCATTAGAAATAACGCAATTACCATATCGTGTTTATTATTCTGATGATATGGAATTTGATCCAACGGGAATTAAAGTTAAAGCAATATTTAATAATGGTCATACAGTTGAATTAAATGATAAAGATATTGCTGTCAATACAAAAGGTAAATTATCTTCTTCATTAGAAGCTGCACAAATTTCTTATACTTGTGAAGAAGTTACTGTAACAACAGATGTCCCAATCAAAGTTGATACAAAGACTAATTATGTTGATGGGGATATCTTATCAATATCAACCGAAGATGAAGTTTTTGTTAATGATGGTGATGTATTAAGTGATGTTAACTTAAATATTCGCGCTAATTACGAAAATGGTAATAAATTATTATTATCTCGTGATAAATATGTAGTAGAAGGTAATATGGATAAAGCATCTTTTGCTAGTAATTGTGTATTAAATGTATCTTTAAAAAATAATAAAGATGTATCATGCAAAGTTGTTGCAACTGTTAAACATGTTATTGAAATGGAAAATTCTACTTTAGTTGGCGGAACTAAGAAAACTATAACTGATAATAATAAAGATATCCAAATTGTAGAGGGATTTGAAAACGGAAATAGTATTTCATTCACTATTAATAGTACTAATAATGTTAAGGGTGATTTGTCAATGCGCATGAGTAATTTATCTAATACGGGTATAACATTAGATAATATTATGACATTGAAAATTAATGGAAGATATAATCCAATTATTTCTTCTATAGCTAGTAGCGAAACTTATAATTTTGAAAAACTTACTTTAACTAATGCTTTATTAAAAACTGGTGAAAATAAAATCGAAATTACTTTCAAAAATATGAAAGACATCAATGTTGCTATTGATAGCGTTTCGTTCCAAACTAAATACGATGGCGTTTTATACGCTAATATGGATCAATACCTTGAAAAATCACTTTCTTCTGGTAACACTATTGATTTAACAGTATCAGCAGTAGGAAACTGGGACGGAACAGGTGGCGCATATGGACATGGCTTATGTACAGACGGAAGCTATTTATATGCTCCTCATACAACTTGGTCTTCTACAACAAGAAGAATTGTTGTTAATAAATATGATCCAACAACTGGTAAGGTATTAAAATCAAGTCCATCAACAGCAAATGGCGCAGATGAATCAACATTAGGT
>CAKPAV010000297.1 GCA_934133115.1 uncultured Bacilli bacterium | reverse complement strand
TCCGATTCGAAACAGATATACGCGTAAATAATTCTAAAGATTTATTTTATATAAGTCAATACTTATATAGAAATTTTGCTTTTTTCATAGTGTTTGATTACAACAAGTTCCAAAATAAAGAAGTTTTACACAATTCCACAATTTTCCACAGTTGAAAACTCTATCAACAAGTTTTCCACATCAAAAAGTTGTGGATTATGTGGAAAACACGATAAACAAGCACTTATTTTTGCGTTTTTTTGTGGAAAAATAAATATTGTCTATTTTTTATTAATTTTTATCAACATTTGTGATACAATTTCACATAGTATTGGAGGACTTATTATGCCTACTGCCGCAGTTACAATATCCACATTAAAAGAATTATGGGATAGAACATTACAAAAAGTCAAAATAAAATTAAATGATGAAAATATTTATAGTGCTTTCTTTGCTGATACCTATATTTATAAATACGAGGGTAACAAAGTTACTATCGCTGTTTCTTCCGCTTTCGCTAATGCGATAATAAAAAGATCTTATTTGCCGCTTCTCACGGATACTTTATCAGAAGTATCGGAAACAAATTTATTAATCGAATTAGTTTTAGCGGATGATATTAAGAAAGACAATCCTCCAATTGTTACAGAAACAAAAAAAGCAAGTTTCTTTAAGAACTCTGTTCTTAAGCCAAATTATACATTTGAAACATTTGTTGTTGGCCCTTCCAATCGTGAAGCTCAACAAGCGGCATTAATGATTGCCTCTAATCCAGGAAAATTTTATAATCCTTTGTTCATTTATTCAAGTTCCGGACTAGGTAAAACCCACTTATTACACGCAATTGGAAATTATATAAAAGAAAGACATCCAAATTTAAATATTTTGTATATTTCTAGTGACGATTTTATTGATGAATATATCCGTTATGTTCGTGGTGACAAAGATAGTGATAATCTTAAAGATTATTTTAAGTCAATTGATGTTTTGTTAGTTGATGATATTCAATTTTTAGCAGGTAGAGATAAAACTCAAGAAATGTTCTTCTTTATTTTTAATGCATTAGTTAATGCGAATAAACAAATTGTATTAACTTCCGATCGTCAACCATCCGAATTAAAAGGACTTGAGGAACGTCTTGTTACTAGATTCTCTTCTGGCTTAAATATCAGTATTGCTCAACCCGATTTAGAAACAAGCATTGCTATTTTAAAAAGAAAAGTTGTTGGTAATGGCTTAGATACTAGTAAATTTGATGAAGATGTATTTGAATTTATTGCCAAAAACTTTGGGAATAGCGTTCGTGACCTTGAAGGTGGATTAAATCGTCTTATTTTCTACGCTATTAACATGAAACAATCAAGTCATATTGACCTAAATACGGCCTTAGAGTCTTTTTCAAACATTATTAACACGAAAGAAGCAAAAAAGAAGTTAGATGAAAATAAAATAATTCGTATTGTTGCTGATTATTATAATTTAACTCCATCACAATTAACTGGAAAAATTAGAACTAGTGAAATTTCGTTGGCTCGCCACATTGCTATCTACTTATGTCGCGATGTATTAGATATGCCATTTACAAAAATCGGTCAATGCTTTGGAGGTAAAGATCACTCCACTATTATGTCTGCGGTAAAAAAAGTGGAAAAAGAGTTGAAAACTAACGATCAAATGAAAACAGTTATAAAAGCCCTTAAGAATCAACTTAAATAAAGATTTTTTATTAAAAGCAAAAAAAGCATTTAAACTGACTATTTATTATGTTATAATAAATAAAGTTAATGGGTGTTAAGTTATCCACATTATTCACAGCCATTATTATTATTAATTATTTTAAAAAACAAAAAGGAGAATTATTATGAAGTTTACGATAAATCGTGATCAATTTTTAAAAGGATTAACCATTGCAGCTAAAGCAATCGGTTCTAAATCACCAATTCCTGTTATGTCTAATGTAAAAATAGATATGACAAGCAATGGATTAGAGTTAACAGGTAGTAATACAGAATTAACAATAAAAACAACTATACCATTCCAAATAAGCGAACAAGAAATAATTCGTGATTACCAAGAAGGATCAACATTAGTGGCTAATAAATTCATTACCGAAATTGTTCGTCGCTTAGAAGGAAAAGAAGTTTCATTTGAAGTTATCGATGACACTATCGTAAAAATTAGTGATGGAAAATCAGATTTTAAATTAAATTCTATTAAGGCAGAAGAATATCCAGATGTTGACTTAGATATGCAAGGCACACATATTTCAATGACTTACGCTAACTTTAAAGATTTAGTTGACCAAACAGCCTTTGCAGCATCTACTCGTGATCAAAGACCAATCTTAACTGCATTAAATTTAGATTGTGTTGATGGTGAATTAACCGCTACTGCAACAGATAGTGCACGTTTAGCTAAAAAAACATTAAGTTTAAGCGAAAAAGTCAATTTTAGCGCTAATGTACCAGCTAGTATTATGTCAGAAGTTGCGCATTTATTAGATGACATTGAAAACATCGATATGTTTATTTCTGATAAAAAAGTTGTATTCCAACTTGGACAAACAATTGTTGTAACACGTTTAATCAATGGAGAATATCCAAATACTAGACATATTATTCCACATGGTTGTTCTTATTTCTTAGAAGCTAATTCGCAAGAATTAATCTCTGCTATGGAGCGTGTCT
>CAKPAV010000296.1 GCA_934133115.1 uncultured Bacilli bacterium | reverse complement strand
CACAGCCACTATTTAAGACTGAGAATCCTCCCGTACCAGCAGTACCTAATGTTATACAAATACTATTAAATAAATCCATTTTTTTATCTGGGCCTAAAAATAGAAATAAAAATTCAATTATTGTTAGCCCAATGTATATTAGATACAAAATTCTCGCTGTCGCGGAAACTTTAGATACTAATTTACCAACTGATGGTCCTGGCGATTCAGCACGAAGAATATGCATATTGGATCCTTCTTTATCATCAGGAAGAATAGCTAAAATAAAAACAATAACACCCATTCCGCCAATCCAATGGGAGAATGAACGCCAAAATAAGCTGCTATGCGATAACGATTCCACATCAGTGCATATCGATGCACCTGTCGTTGTAAAACCTGAAGACATTTCAAAAAAAGCATCAAAGAAATTTGGGATTTCTCTACTAATTACTAGTGGCAATGCTCCAACTATTGCGACGATAACCCATGATAATGCCACAATAATAAATGAAGATCGTGGCAGTATTTTCTTACTTTTTGGTTTAGGAATATTTAATAATACTCCTACAACGAATGATCCTAATGCCGTAATAAAGAAAGCAAATAACGTTGTGTCCCATGATTCTTTATAAATTACGCCAACTAATAAAGGAAGAAGTAACAATATAGCTTCTATTTGAAGAACCTTACCGATAATATTTATAATATTCCTGTAATTCATAATGATTATCCTAAGATTTCCACTAAATCTTCTAAATATGGGTCTGTTGTAATAACAATGACACTATCGCCTAAATGGATTTCTGAATTACCATTAGGAATTATTACTTCGCTATCACGAATGATACCCGCTATTAAAATATTTTTCTTAATTTTTAAATCTTTAAGTGGTTTATCAATTAATTTAGATTTCTTTTTGACTACGAATTCTAATGCTTCAACACGTTGGTCAACTAATTTATAAAGTGTTTGAATGTTTGAACCACGATTATTAACTTTGGCACGAATATAAGAAATAATTTGATTAGCAATAATTTCACGAGGAGAGAATACACTAGCCATACCGATTGTTTCCATCATACTATTTAATGTTGAGTTATTTACTTTAGTAATAATCTTTTTGGCATTATGTTTACCCGCAAACATTGAAACGATAATGTTTTGTTCATCCATACCAGTTAAAGCTAAAAATGCATCAATTTTTTCGATTCCTTCATCCTCAAGGACAGTTTGATTTGTACCATCACCTTCAATGATATCTACTTTAGAGAATCTCTCACTTAAACTTTGACATATATCATGCTTCTTTTCGATTAATTTAATGTTATATTTATTTCTACTTACTAATTCGCAAAAATAATACGAAATACGTCCGCCACCAACAATCATAATATTATGCAATCTTTCCATCTTTTTGAATGCTTTTTGGAAAAACGTTAATAAATCTTGATGCGCAGCAGCGACGTGAATTTTATCATTTCCTTTTAAAATAAAGTTACCAACAGGAATAATAACTTCTTTATCTCTTTCAACAGCACAAACTAATACTTTTAATTTATATTTATTTGACAATTCAAATAAACTACATCCATTTAAAATACTATCTGCTTCAACTCGAAGTTCCACTAATTCCATTTTGCCTTTAGCAAAAACTTCAACTTTTAAAGCATTAGGAAGAGTAAGGTTTCGTGAAATAAATTTTGCAGCTTCATAATCTGGATTAATTGTCATTGATAAGCCTAAATCATCTTTCATAAAATCAAGTTGCTTTAAGTATTGTGGGTTACGAACGCGTGCAATGGTATCAGAAGCACCTAATTTATGAGCAATAAAGCAAGATAATAAATTAACTTCATCACTTGAAGTTACTGCAATCACTAAATCTGCATCATGAACGCCAGCTTCTTTTTGTATTTCCACACTAGCGCCATTACCAACGATCCCCATAACATCATATGTGTCAATCATTTGACTAACGACACGTGAGTCACAGTCAATAATAGTAATGCTATGTCCTTCTTCAGACACGTTTCTAATTATTGATTGACCAATTTTACCATTACCGATTACAATAATTTTCACGATTTCACCTTCATTCCAAATAACGTATATATCATATCAAATTTCTAACTATTAATCACGAAAAATATTTTGAACAAAATTACTTATTTATGTTTATTTTTTTTCTTACACATTGGACAATTTTTTGAAGAGCAAGAGCAACTACATTTATCTTCCTTGATATAGAAATAAATAGCAAGGGCCAATATTATAATGATTATTCCTAAAATAATCCAAGAAATTAAATTCATTTACATCACCCCAAATAAATGGAATATCAAGCTGAATACACCAGCAAAACACCAAGCTATAACTAATTGGAATAACGCTATGCCTAGTGCCCATTTTTGTCCTAATTCTCTACGAATTGATGACAATGCCGCAACACAAGGAGTGTATAATAAGCAGAAAACTAATAGGCAAAATCCAGCATAAGGATTAATAGCTTCTGCAATTGCGGCTTCGCTTCCAAAAAGAACAATAAGAGAAGATACAACGCCTTCCTTAGCAAGAATTCCTGAAATTAAAGAAGTAACAACGCGGTAATCACCAAATCCTAAAGGTTTAAATATTATTGCGATAGCGCCAGAAATAACCGCTAACATACTTTTAGAAGCATCGCTTACCATAGTTAATTTAAAATCAAATGTTT